>NZ_JBEOWS010000008.1:0-70900 GCF_040296125.1 Streptomyces sp. NPDC002265
TCAGCATTGCTGCGGTGAATACGTTCCCGGGCCTTGTACACACCGCCCGTCACGTCACGAAAGTCGGTAACACACGGATCCGGGCCGACTCCGCTTTCGCCTTCCACTACAGCCGCCCCGTACTCCGGACAGGTTTAGGGTGCCCCCGTGAATGTTGATGATCTCCAGTGGCAGAAGGCCCATCTGGGCGGTGTCCTGCCGCGGTTCGTGGACGAGATCCTGGCACGCGGGGGCCTCGAGACCCTGGTGGAGGCGGCGCGTGAACGCGAGGACTGGTTCTGCGCCGTGGGCGCGGTACGAGGGCTGTGCGCTGCAGGGGAGTTCGAGCGGGCCTGGACGGTCGTGGAGGCGTTCGCGGCGGCGGGCTGGCAGCCGGCCGTACGGACGGGGGCCGATGTCCTCGTGCGGTGGGACCGTGTCGAACAGGCGCTGGAGCTGGCGCACCCGGGCCGACGGGGGCAGGAGAGTGCCGAGGCCTGGCGGGACTACGCCGAGGCGCTGGTCCGGGCCGGGCGGGCGGACGAGGCGATGGACGTGCTGAGCCCGTACCTGCGTGAAGGGTGGGTACTGCGGAGCCTGGTGGAGATGACCGACGGGCAAGGATGCGACGAGCGGGTGCTGGAGGTGCTCACCCCGCTCGCCGAGGGATTCCGGCATGCCAAGGGGCAGCGCGGCGCCCGTGACCTGCGCGAGGCCCCGCTCGCCCCGACCGGTCACCTGTGGGAGGCACTGCCCGCACAGGCCCGGGTCCTGGAACGGTCCGGGCGCGTCGACGAGGCGATCCGGCTGCTCGGCGCGGACGTGGCCGCACGCCGGTACGGACCGGAGAACACCGTCGGGTTCTACGTCGAGCTGCTGGCCCGGCACGGTCGGGTCGAGGAGTTGCGCGACCTCGCCACCGGCGGCCGGAGGACAGCCGCCGCGAGTCCGTACGTGAAGGTCCTGGAGAACCTGGGCCGAGCCGAGGAGGCGGAGGCGTACCTGCGTGACTGCATGGCAGGCGAACATCCGGGCTGGTCCGAGAGCATCCTGATGGATCTGCTCATCCGCCAGCGCCGCTTCGACGACGCCATCGAGGCAGTGGGGCACACGTTCGACGAGCTCTACGACGGAAACCTTCTCCAGGCGGCCCTCATCCTGCTTGCCGAACAGGGCCGGCCCGACCTGGCGATCGGACTCACGGAAGGACGCAGCCCTGAGTACCTCGCGGAGAACGAGACGTACTGGCTCCGGTCCAACCGGTGGTGGCTGATGGGCGAGGCGGGACGCGCTCGGGAGGCGATCGCGCAGATCGAGGCGCTGCCGGCCGACGAGGTCGACGACCGCGAGCTGACCATCGCCTGGCTCCTCGCGCAGGACGGCCGCGTCGAGGAGGCGATCGCGCTCCTGCGCCCGCTGCCCGGCAGGTCGGCCGCGAACGACCTGGCCGAACTGCTGATCCGGCAGAACCGCCTCGCCGAAGCCGTCGCCGTCATCCCCGACGTGGCCGCCCAGCGCAGGGAGCAGGAGATGGAGCGGAAGAGGGCTGCATCCGACAGCGTCGGCGGATGGGGCGGCCCATCGACCGTGGAGGCTTCCTCGACCTGAAGCCTTTCGGCGCGGCGGTCGTCAGCGGTGCTCCGGGAGCGGGTCGGCGAAGTGCCAGCCCTCGGCGAGCAGACCGTCGACCGCCTCCACCGCGGTGCGCAGCCGCTGCTCGGGGCTGCCGGTGACCAGCAGGTAGCGGCGGCCGGTGCGCTCCAGTTCCGCCCGGAAGCGGCCGGTCATCCACGGGCGCAGGTGCGGGCCGTCGCGCAGGCCGTCGTCCTCGAAGGGCACGCCCTCGTGGTCGGTGAGCAGGTACAGATGGCGCGGGGTGCGGTCGGCGACGGCCGCGGTCTCGGAGCTGGGCGTGCCGAGGTAGCGCTCGTGCCAGATCGTGGTGGCGAAGGAGTCGGTGTCGCAGAAGAGCACCGGGGATCCTGCGCGGGCCGCCCGCTGTTCGTCGGTGTCCTGGCGGCGGGCGATGAGGGGGAACTCCTCGGAGGTGAACTCGACTTCCGTCCAGTCGGCTGCGGGGTCGGTGGCGCGCAGGGCGGCGAGCTTGTCCTCGCTGTACGCGCGGCCGTACTCGGGCACCCAGCCGGTGTCCGTCCACATGCCGCCACGGGCGCGGTAGTGGGCGGCCAGGGCCCGGGAGAGCGTGGTGGTGCCGGTGGACTCGGCACCGAGGACGACCACGCGCCGGGCGAGGGCGGCGCGCACGCCCGGGCCGAGGTACGCCCAGCAGCCCACCGGGTCCTTGCGCACGGCCGTGCCGGAGACGGGGTACGCGGTGCGGTCGAGGTCGACCAGGACCTCGGCCGCGCCGAACCGGCGGGCCAGCTCGGTGCCGTAGGACTCGGAGGTGAACACGGCGTCCACCGGGTCCGGGACGGCCGTGCGGAAGACGGCCATGTGGGCGTCCCAGACCGCGGGGTCGTGCAGGTCGACCGGGTGGTCGTCGACGGCGCCGACGACCTCGGCGTCCGGGTGGGCCTCGCGCATCCAGCTCACCCGGTCGGCGAGCGGTACCGACTCCACGGAGGCCGCGCAGACCAGGACGGTCAGCCGGTCGCACTGCGCGAGGGCGGTGCGCACGAGGTGGTGGTGGCCGGCGTGCGGCGGATAGAACTTGCCGAGGACCAGGCCGTGCCGGTACTTGCGGGCGGCGGCGCTCATGCGGTCACCGCCGTCGCGGTGGCGGCGCGGGCGGAGAGGGTGCGCCGCCAGCCGAGCAGGCCGGCCACGCACAGCGCGAGAAAGCCGACATACAGCAGGGAGGTCAGGTACAGGCCCTTGTAGGCGTAGAGCGGGATGTAGACCAGGTCGGCGGCGATCCACAGCCACCAGGACTCCAGCAGCTTGCGGCACTGGCCGTAGGTGGCGGTCAGGGAGAGCGCGGTGGTGAGCGCGTCCCAGAAGGGGACGGTGGAGTCGGTGGCCCGGTCCAGCAGGAGGGTGAGGGCGGCGGTGCCCAGCACTCCGGCGGCGGCGAGCCAGGCCCATTCGACAGCCGTGGTGCGGCGTACCGGCAGGGCGCCGGCGGTGACCGGTCCGGCGCCGCGGGCCCAGGTCCACCAGCCGTAGGCGGCCAGTGCGATGAAGACGACCTGGAGACCGGCGTCGGCGTACAGGCCCGCCTGGAGGAAGAGCACGATGAAGAAGACGTTGTTGGCTATGCCGACGGGCCAGTTGGCGATGTGCTGACGTGCCACCAGCCAGACGCAGAGGGCGCCGGTGGCGAAGCCGAGCGCTTCGGTCCAGCTGAGGTTCCAGTTCACGAGCGGACTCCTTAATAGTCATCTCGACTATAAACAGAGTGGCGGGTGAAGGACAAGGGAGAAACCCGCGGGCACGCCGCAGCCAGGCCGGCGGTCTTCATGAGAGTCCGGCTGTTCGGCGAGCTTGCCGGCCGAGGCCCTTCGCCCTGCCGCTTCTCTAGAGCCGACGGCCTCTCCCGCCCGTCCTGATCCGGGCCGGACCGTCCGTCCGTCCGTCACAGGGCCCCAAAGGCCCATTCCCCGCCGGTGGCCGGCTCGTCGTGACCGTCGGCGCGGGCTTCCCCGGCCGCTTCGGGCGGCCCCTCTACGCGCTGTCCGAGCTGCCGTGGGAAAGGCGCTTCGCCCGTCTGGACGAGACCGTCGCGCTGTGGCGGGCCCTGTGGGATGGTGCCGACTCCTTCCACGGCGAGATCCACCGGTTCTCCGACATCCCGCCCGCGACCCGGCCGTACCGGGCCGGCGGCCCGCCCGTCTGGCTCGGCGGCGCCACCCCTGCGGCGCTGGCCCGCACCGGCCGGTCGTACGACGGCTGGCTGCCCTACCCGCCCGACCCCGCCGACTACGCGACCGGCCTGCGTCAGGCCCGCCGTGCCGCCGTCGACGCCGGGCGGGCAGCCGAGGACATCACCCCCGCGCTGTTCGTCTCGGTACGGATCGACGACGACGCCGAGCACGGACGCCGGGCGACGGACGCCTACGCGCGGGCCACGTACGGCATGCCCCTGGAGGAGCTGGAACGGATCCAGGCCGTCGTCACCGGCTCCGCCGACCAGGTGCTCCGGCGCCTGGACCGGTACGTCGCCGCCGGCGCCCGGCACATCGTCGTCCGGCTCGCCGCGCTGGACCTGCGCACTCAGCGCGACCAGCTCGAACGGATCGCGGACCTGATCCCCGCCGTCCGCAGCACAGCAGTTCACGCCGCCGGCTCGGGATGAGCGAGCGGCAGTGGCGGCCGGCTGCACCGCCGAGGACGGCTTCCGCGCCGAGCCGGGCGTCCCGCTCGCCCGCCGGGCCTCGCTCTTGTCCGGAGCTCCAAGAGCCGTGCGGTGTCCCGGTCCTGAACCACTGGGGTGTCACCCCGGTGCGAGGGCACCGGGGTTCCAGGTTTCGTGTGGACGACCGGCTCGGTACGCCCCCGCGAGAAAGGCGTCGTCATGACCGTCACGCGTCCCGTGGTCTTCATCCACGGACTCTGGCTGCACAGCAGCTCCTGGCAGCCTTGGATCGACCTGTTCGGCGAGCAGGGTTACAGCCCGTCCGCGCCCGGCTGGCCCGGCGACCCCGACACCGTCGAGGAGGCACGCCAGAACCCCGAGAGCATCGCCGGACACGGCATCGACGACGTGGTCGAGCACTACGCGGCCCTGATCGCGGACCTGCCGGTACGGCCCGTCCTGATCGGTCACTCCTTCGGCGGCATGATCGCGCAGAAGCTGCTCGGCCAGGACCGCGCCGCCGCGGCGGTCGCGATCGACGCCGCGCAGATCAAGGGCGTACTGCCGCTGCCGCTGTCCGCGCTGAGGGCGACGTTCCCGGTCTTCAAGAACCCGGCCAACAAGCACAGGTCGGTCTCCCTGACCGCGGAACAGTTCCGGTTCGCGTTCGGCAACGCCATCGAGGAGGAGGAATCGGCGGCACTGTACGAGCGCTGGACCATACCGGCGCCGGGCAAGCCGCTGTACGAGGCCGCCTCCGCCAACTTCGACCCGCACTCGCCGGCGAAGGTCGACACGGACAACAGTGGACGCGGTCCGCTGCTGCTCATCTCCGGCGGCAAGGACCACACGGTGCCCGAGACCGTCACCCGGGCCACCCTCAAGCAGTACCGGCACTCCGAGGCCGTCACCGACATCATCAACTTCCCCGACCGGGGGCACTCCCTGACGATCGACGGAGGCTGGCGCGAGGTCGCGGACACCGTTCTGACCTGGGTGCGGCAGCAGAATCCGGAGCCCGGGCGATGAGCACCCGGCCGCCCGAGGCCGCCGGAACGTCCGGCCCCGACGCGGGCCTGGCGGGACGTACGGTGGTGGTCACCGGCGCCGGGCGCGGCATCGGGCTGGCCGTCGTGGAGGCCTTCCTCGCGGCCGGCTCCCGCGTCGTCGCGGCATCGAGGTCACGCACCGACGCCCTCGACGAGCAGGTGAAGCAGGGGGCCGAACTCACCGTCGTGGAGGTCGACCTGGCGACACCCGACGGTCCGTCGGCGCTGCTCGCCGAGGCCGTCGCGGTCCACGGCGGTGTCGATGTCCTGGTGAACAACGTGGGCGCGGTACGGCCGCGGGTGGACGGTTTCCTGAGCACGACGGACGCGGACTGGGACTGGACGTTCACGGTCAATCTCATGGCCGCCGTCCGCACCACCCGGGCCGCCCTCCCGCATCTGCTCGCCGCCGGGGCGGGCTGCATCGTCACCGTCTCCTCCGTCAACGCCCGGCTGCCGGACCCGCTGGTCATCGACTACGGCGCGGCCAAGGCGGCACTGACCAACTTCTGCAAGGCCCTGTCCAAGGAGGTGGGTCCCCGCGGTGTACGGGTGAACACCATCGGTCCCGGCCCGGTGGAGACGGCGCTGTGGCAGGGCTCCGGCGGCGTGGCCGCCGCGGTCGGCCGGTCCCGGGGCGTCGACCCCCGGGAGGTGGCCCGCGGCGCGGCCGGGCAGTCGGTGACCGGCCGCTTCAGCCGGCCGTCCGAGGTGGCCGACCTCGTGCTCTACCTCGCCGGACCTTCGGCGGCGAACATCACCGGGGCCGACTTCGTCATCGACGGCGGTCTCGTCGAGTCCCTCTGACCCGTCGACCGACGGCCACGGTCTTCACCCCGGACGACCCGCGGGTCCTCGCCCGCCGCCCGCGCGACTCCGCGCACCTGGAGGCCGGCCTGCGGCTCCCGGCCATCCTGAGCGAGCAGGAGCTCCGAACAAGAGCGGGCCCGTCGGACGGCGCCCACGTGGGCCCGTCGGGCGCGCCCGCTCTTGTTCGGCCGGGGGCCGCGTGCCGTGGGCACGTCCCGCCGTCCGCAGCGCCGCCTTCCGTCATGAGTCGCCGGGTACGGAACACCACGGCCTGGCGCAGCACGACCCCGCCGACACGGTGGCGGCCCCGGTCGACGCGCCGGCCCCGCTGCGGCCTCTCCCACCGGAGCACCGGGAAGTCCTCGTGCACACCTGCCCCCGCCGTGCTGCAACGGTTCGCGTGCCGTACGGACGCGAGCATTCCGGCCCGAGGGTCCAGAGCGAGAGTGCACGATAGAAAAACACTGCACCATGGGAGCGGTCCCACAGGGCGGACAGCCCGCCACGCACCGCACGCGAACGGCAGGACCAGCGGCCGCGACCCGGACGCGACGCCCGCCCCGTCCGCCCTTCGAGCGCGCCCACGCCCGAGCCGGTCACTGCATCACGAAGGGGCTTGCCATGGTGTCCGACGTTCCCTCCGCGCCCGGGCCGCCGATGGTCGGTCGGCTCGCGGAGCGTGAGGCGATCGGAAGGCTGCTCGCATCGGTCCGTGACGGCTTCAACGGCGTCCTGGTGCTCCACGGCGACGCGGGCGTCGGCAAGTCCCGGCTCCTGCGGTACGCGGCCGAGTCCGCCCAGGACCTCACGGTCGTGAGGCTGGTCGGTGTCGAGGCCGAGACCCGGCTGAGCTACGGAGCACTGCACCGGCTCCTGCGGCCCTGCCTGGACCGGCTGCCGGCCCTGCCGCAACGCCAGTGCGACGCCCTGAACGCCGCGTTCGGGCTGACCGACGCACCGCCGTCCGACCGCCATCTGGTCGGGTTGGCCACGCTGACGCTGCTCTCGGCCGCCGCCACGGCGGCGCCGATGCTCTGCCTGGTCGACGATGTGCAGTGGCTGGACCGCGAGTCGGCGGAGACGCTGGCCTTCGTGGGCCGACGCCTGTACGCGGACTGCCTCGGGCTGCTGTTCGCCGGGCGTGAAGGCGCCGGCGACCTCGCTGTCTTCGGCGATCTGCCCGCACTCCGGCTGGAGGGGCTCGCCGGCCACGAGGCCAGGGCCCTGCTGAGCGCCCGTGTGACCGGGCACCTGAACCGGTCGGTCGCCGAGCGGCTCGTCGCCGGCACCGGGGGCAACCCGCTCGCGCTCCTGGAACTGGCGGTGAACCTGGGCTCGGAACGGCTGGCCGGGGTCACCCCGCTGCCCGAGCCGCTGCCGGTCAGCCGGCAACTGGAGGAACACTTCCGGCGGGCGGCGGCGCTGCTGCCCGCCGACACCCAGACCCTGCTGCTGCTCATGGCCGCGACGCCCACGGACGACCAGGCGGCACTGTGGCGTGCCGCCGGCGCGCTGGGACTGTCCATCCGGTCCGCCGCACCCGCCGTCGCCGCGGGGATACTCAACCGCGGCACCACCGCCGAATTCCGCCACCCGCTGATCCGTTCCGCGGTCCACTCGGCCGCGTCCGCGGACGAGTTGCGCAGGGTCCAGACGGCACTGGCCGCCACGAGCGCCCCCGAGCGCCGCGCCTGGCATCTGGCCGAGGCGGCCGACGGCCCGGACGACGACGTGGCCGCGGAACTCGAAGCCGCCTCGGAACTGGCCCAGGCTCGTGGCGGATACTCCGAACAAGCCCTGGTCCTCACGCGGGCGGCGGAGCTGACCGCACATCCCGGCAAGCGGGCCGAGCGGTATCTCGACGCCGCAGCGGCACACCTCACCTCCGGCAACCTGTCGGCGGTCCAGGCGCTGCTCGAACTCGCCACTCCCCACCTGAGCGGCCCGGTGGCCCGGGTTCAGGCGACTCGGCTGCGGGCGTCCGTAGAGATGCTCCGCGCCCGCCCCCGCGAGGTGCCCGCGATGCTGCTGGACGCGGCGGCCGAGCTCACCACCACCGATCCGACGGCCCGCTGGGACCTGCTGCGCGAGGCGATGCAGGCCGCGATCATCGGCGGCCGGATGATCACCGGGACGACACCCCGCGAGGTCGCCGAAGCCACTGCCGACGCCTGGCACGAAGCGGCGTTGCCGGCCGGGAGTCCCGATCCGCTGATGGCGGCACTGGCGCGCTCCATCGCCCACGGCTACGCGGCGGGGGCCCCGGCCCTGGTGGCGGCCCTTGACCGGTTGCGCAGCGCCGACGAGCTGCACGAACAGGACGCGTTCAGCGTCATGGTCGGCATCGCGGGCGACGAGGTGTGGGACATCGAGGGCAAGCGGGAGATCCTGCAGAAGCTGGTGGCGGCGGGCCGCGCTCGCGGCGCGCTCTACGGGCTCAGCCTTGCCCTGCTCGCCCTTGCCAAGGCGGAGATCTGGAACGGCCGGTTCGCCGCCGCCGAAAGCTGCTTCATCGAGTCGGACGACTACATGAACGCGACGGGATACTTCAGGTCGGGAGACTTCCACAAAGCCCTGCTGTACGCCTGGACCGGCCGGGAAGCCGAACTGCGGGCCGCCGTCGCGACGATGCGCGCCATGTCCGACAGTCACGGCACCGGGGTGACGTACCGGTGGGCCGCCCAGGCCCTGAGCATCTTCGAGATCGGCCGCGGGCGCTACCGGGAAGCACTCGACGCCCAGCTCACCATATTCGCCGACCACCCCTTGGTCCTGGGCGACATCAATCTCGCCGGAATGGTCGAGGCCGGGCTGCGGGCCGGTGATCCCGGAGCCGCCGCCCTGGCCATGGAACGTATGGAGGAACGCGCTCCGCTCGCCGCGACCCCGTGGGCGCTGGGACTGCTCGCCCGCTGCCGGGCCCTGATGACCGACGGCGACAAGGCCGAGCGGCTTTACCAGGAGTCGATCGCGCAGCTCGAGAAGGTTCCGGTGGCGGTGGACCTGGCGTGGTCGCGCCTGCTGTTCGGCGAGTGGCTGCGCCGCCGCAGACGTCGTGCCGACGCCAGGGTCCAACTGCGCTCCGCCTTCGAGTCCTTCGAGTCCTGGGGAGCCGTGCCCTTCGCCGAACGGGCGAAGGCGGAGCTGCTGGCCACCGGGGAGACGGCACGCAAGCGGACCGCCGACACCCGGTTCGACCTCACCCCGCAGGAACGTCATGTGGCGATGCTGGCCGCGTCGGGGCTGACCAACACGGAGATCGCCGGCCAGCTGTTCATCACCACCTCGACCGTCGAGTTCCATATGAGCCGGGTGTTCCGCAAGCTCGGCATCACGTCGCGCAGGCACATCGAGCGCAGGCTGGGTGAGACTGATCCTGGCGATTGACCGCGGGAAGCCCCGGGGCCCGACCGGTCGAGCGCGCCGACCCGACGGTCTCACCGGTGGCCGTATCCGAGCGGTGCCCGGCCGAGACGGCCGATCCTTCCGGAGGCATATTTCACTGGAGTGTCCAGCTCCCGGCCTTGCGCGGGTCATGCCATGCCCCTTATAACCGTCGGTGCAGCATCGGTGGGGGTGGCTGGAAAGGGCAGTTGCCGCCGGCCAGGGGGATCCTCAGCTCCGCCGGGAACGGACCGCAGCGTACGCAGACCCACGGAGACCCGAGGACATGACCGACCACGCCTTTCGCGATGCCATGACCCGACTTGCCGTCGACCCGGCCTTCAGGGCCGAACTCGACGGTGACACCGAGGAGGTGGCCCGAAGACTCGGCCTGACACCCGCACAGGTCGACGAGCTCCGCGCCCTGCGCGTCGAGTCCGGCGCCGCCGGGGGGCCGGCCGCACTCGACCCGCGGCTGTCCAAGTCGTCGCTGTTCTTCGGGAGCGCCGCACACGCGCTGGCCCACCATGACGCAGCGCATGTCCCTGTCGACCATGTGCCCGGCGACCAGGCCTCCGTCGAGCACACTACCGACCTGTCGCTTCCTGCCGACGGCCACGCCGGCGCCGACGGCCTCGACGTCTCCGCCAGCGGTGCCCAGAGCCTGCTCGGCGGAGGACTGGCCCGGCATTCACCGGCCGATGTGGGCGGCGGATTCGGCGAGTTCGGCGATTTCGGGGGATTCGGGAACGAGGCCGGGTCGGACCTCGGCGGGCTCGGTGGGCATGACGGTGGAGGTCCCGACGGCAGCCTGGGGGACTTCGGCGGCTTCGGGGACGCGGCCTCCGGTGACGGCGGCTTCGGAGCCGGTGGTACCGACGGCGGCTTCGGGGACGGCGCGTTCGGCGGTGGGTCCGGTGACGGCGCGTTCGGCGGTGGGTCCGGTGACGGCGGCGCCGACGGCGGGTTCGGCGGTGGCTTCGGCGGTGGGTCCGGTGACGGCGGGTTCGGCGGTGGCTTCGGCGGTGGGCCCGGTGACGGCGGCGCCGACGGTGGCTTCGGGGACGGCGGGTTCGGAGACGGCGGTGCCGGGTCCGGCGACGGCCTCGGCGGATTCGGTGGCCTCGGCGGACACGGCGGTCACGGTGGTGGATTCGGTGGCGAAGGTGGCGGCGACGCGGGCCGCTTCGGGCACGGCGGCATCTACGACCGCGGCGACGACGGCGGTGGGGACAGCGGCGGCGGTGAGGGCGGCGGCGGAGACAGCGGCGGTGGCGGAGACAGCGGCGGTGGCGGCGGCGGCGACCAGGAGAACACCGGACGCCGACCCGGCGGCGGTGAGGGGGGCGGCAGCGGCGGCGGAGAAGGCGGTGGCAGCGGCGGCGGTGAGGGCGGCGGCGGAACCGGTGACGGTGGTTCCGGTCACGGCGGCTCCGGTGGCGGTGAGGGCGGTGGCCACGGCGGTTCCGGCGGCGGCGACGGCGGGGGTTCCGGTGGCGGCGACGGCGGAGGCGGCGAAGAGGGCGGCGGTCACGGTCACGACGGCGGCTCCGGCGGTGGCGGCTCCGGCGGCGGCGAAGGCGGCAGCGGCGGCGGGGACCAGGAGAACACCGGTCGGCGGCCCGGCGGCGGCGGTGAACCCGGAGGCGGCGACGGCAACGGCGGCGGCAGCCAGGAGAACACCGGGCGCCGTCCTGGCGGTGGCGGTGGAGAGCCCGGCGGCGGCGACGGCGGCGAGGGCGGCGGCGGTGGCCGCGCGGGCATGACCGGCGGCACCGAGCGCATGCGCGGCGGTGTGAGCGCCCCCGGCCTCGGCAGCATCTCCACCCACCTCTCCCCCTCCGCGCCCGGCACCGACGGCGGCTTCACCGACGGAACGTTCACCAGCGGCTCCGGCGCGGGCTGAGCCGGCGCATGCTCTGCCACGCCTGCCGCGTCCATGTGCGGCGCGACTTCCCGTACTGCCTGCACTGCGGCACACTCCGCCGCGGCGCGGCACCGACGTCGTACGCCGCGCCGCAGCTGCGCGGCCTCGACGACCCCGCCCTGCTCGTCCCGCTCACCGGTCCGGTCACCACCCTGGGCCGGGGCGCGGACAGCGACGTCGTCCTGTCCGACGCCAGCGTGTCGCGGCGCCATGCCCGGATCGTGCGCACCGGGTCGGGCTTCCGGATCGAGGACCTGGACTCGTTCAACGGCACCGCCGTCGCGGGCGTCGACCTGCACGGCGGCGCCGCCCAGCTCGCCGACGGCACCGAGCTGTCCGTCGGCGACGTACGCCTGGTGTTCGAACAGCCCCGCGACGCCCACATCGGCCAGCGCACCCAGGTCGTCGGCACCCAGCTCACCCAACTGCCCACCGCGGCACGGGAGGAGGCGGCACCGGAGGCGAGCGGCCCGCTCACCGCACGTCCCCGCCGCCGCTCCGGCTGGGCGCTCAAGCAGCTGCCCGCCGACCGCGGCGAGGCCCGCTGGGTGCTCAACAGCACCCGCACCGGCAGGTATCTGGAGCTGGACGAGCGCGAGGTCTTCCTCTGGCAGGCCGTCGACGGCGAGAACACCGTACGGGACCTGCTGTTCGCGTACGCCGACCGCTTCGGCGAGCTCGCCCTGCCGCGCATCGAGGCGGCGCTCGCCGCGTTCGCGGACGCGGGACTGCTGCGTGGTCTGCCCGGGCACCCCGAGGCGGCGGAGCGCACGGGCTGGCGACGGGTGGGACACGCCGTGTACCGGGCGCTGCTGAAACTGGAGATCTCGGTCCCCGGCCTCGACCGCACCGTCGCCCGCCTGTACCAGGCCTTCGGCTGGCGGTTCTTCACCCGGACCGGGGTGACGCTGGTCTGGCTGTCGGTGATCGGCGGACCGGCGGCGTTCTTCGTCGCGCAGCAACGCCAGCGCCTGCTGGACTTCGGCGGCGCGGGCGTCCGGGGCCCGGTGCTGCTCGCCGCCGGATACATATCCGCCCTCGTCGTCCACGAGTTGACGCACGCCCTGGCCGTGAAGTCGTACGGTCGCAAGGTCAGGCGCGGCGGTTTCCTGCTCATGATGGGCATGCCGTTCGCGTTCGTGGACACCAGCGACATGTGGTTCGGCACCCGCTGGTCGCGTGTCGTCGTCGCGCTCTCCGGGCCGCTGTCGACGGCCGCGCTGGCCGGCTGGTGCGCGGCAGGCGCGGCCTTCCTGCCCGCCGGAGCGGCCCCGGCCGTCCTCTTCCAACTGGCCTTCGGGCTCTACCTGAACACGCTCTACAACTTCAATCCCCTGATGCCGCTGGACGGTTACCAGGCGCTGACCGATGTGCTGCGGATGCCGCGGCTGCGCGAGGAGGCGAGCGCCTACTTCCGCAAGGGGCTCTGGCAGGACCTGCGCACCGGCAACCGGCCGGGGCCGCGGCAGGCGGGCATGGCCGCGTACGGGCTCGCGGTCGTCGTCGGCACGTACGGCTTCCTCGTCCTCGCCCTGCTGGCCTGGCGCTCGCGGATCGGCGACCTGCTGGACGGGTGGCTGTCCCCGGCGTGGACCTCGCTGGTCGAGGCGGTCGTGGTCGCCCTGGTGGCCTTCCCGGTGTGGTCCGCGCCGGTGCGCTGGCTGGCCCGCCGGGTGCGGCGCCGGCGTGACGCACGGCAAGCCCCGCAGGCTCCGGCGATGGGCACGGTCGCGGAGGGAACGGCATGAACGAAGGCACCGGCAGACCCGGCCCGTGGGCCGTCCCCGGTTACGAAGAGGTGCGTACGCTCGGCGAGGGTGCCGGCGGGCGGGTCGTCCTGGCCCGGCACACCGCGACCGGGATACCCGTGGCGGTCAAGTATCTCGGCGAACACCTGCGTACCGACCGGGAGTTCCTCGCCCGCTTCCGCGCGGAGGCCCGGCTCCTCGGCGAGTTGCGCCACCCGTGCGTGGTGCGGCTGTACGAGTACGTCGAGGCGCGCGGCGGTGCCGCCATCGTGATGGAGGCGGTGGACGGCGTCAGCCTCCGCCAACTGCTGCGCCGGCACGGGGCGACCGGCCCCGAGGCCGCCCTGGTCCTGCTCAAGGGCTCGCTGCTCGGCCTCGGCGCGGCCCACGAGGCCGGGGTGGTCCACCGCGACTACAAGCCCGAGAACGTGCTGGTCCGTGCCGACGGCACCAGCGCGCTCGCCGACTTCGGCATCGCCGTACGCGCCGGCCGCGAGACCGAGGCCGCCGGCACGCCCGCCTACATGGCGCCCGAGCAGTGGCAGGGCGAACCGGCGGGACCGGCCGGCGACGTGTACGCCGCGGCGGCCGTCTTCCACGAGTGCCTGACCGGGCGCCGCCCGTTCACCGGCGACGACGTGACGGCGCTGCGCCTCCAGCACCTGCGGGCCCCCGTCCCCCTGGACGACGTACCCGACCCGGTACGCGGACTGCTGCGCCGGGGCCTGGCCAAGGACCCGGCGGACCGTCCGGGCGTCGAGGCGTTCCTCGCCGAGCTGGAGCGATCCGCCATCGAGGGGTACGGCGCCGGCTGGGAGGAGCGCGGACGGCGCAGGCTCGCCGAACTCACGGCGCTGCTCGCCCTGTTGTTCCCGTTCACCGCGACGGCGACCCTCGAGGCTCCGGCCCGGGCCCTGACCCTGCTGGGCCGGCTCAGGCGCGCCGGGTGGAAGGCCGCCGCCGGGGCCGCCGCGCTGGCGGCCGTCGCGGGCGCGGTGACGTCCGTGGCGGCCCGTCCGCACGACACGTCGACGACGGTGGCCAGTTCAGTGCCCTCGGCACTGAACTCGCCTGCACCGACCTCCTCTTCGCCCTCCGCGTCCATGTCCGCGCCCGGTGCCTCGCCCACGGACGGCACCAGCCCGACCGGGACCCCCTCGGACGGCCCGACGGTCTCCCCCAGCCCCACACCGAGCACCGCCGCGCCGACGGAGTCCCCCACACCGACGACCGCGGGCCCGGCCACACCCACACCCGCACCGACACCCACGCCCGGCACGATCACGATCACCATCGGCTCCTGGCAGCGAGGGCAGACCCCCGGCACGCTGGTCGCCGACGTCACCGTCGACACGACCGGCACCGGGCCCGTGACCGTCACGGCCGACTACTACGTGAACACGCCCGCCGATCCCTACGGCCACCGGACGCAGCGACTGTCCGGCAGCACGCACTACCCCGTGACCTTCGTGGCCGACTTCGCCAACCACCCGTGCCGGGGCACCTGGAC
Organism: Streptomyces sp. NPDC002265; assembly: GCF_040296125.1. Lineage (NCBI taxonomy): Bacteria > Bacillati > Actinomycetota > Actinomycetes > Kitasatosporales > Streptomycetaceae > Streptomyces > Streptomyces sp. NPDC002265. The sequence goes on from NZ_JBEOWS010000008.1 coordinate 14,666, forward strand.
GGTCACGCTCACCAGCACTCCGGCGGCGGCGAACGGACCCCAGACGGCCACCCTGGACGCACCGCCGTGCTGAGCTCCGTACCGAGCGAGAACGAGAACGGATCGGCATGACGACAACCACCACCGTCGCCGGGCGGACCCTGTCGGGCTGGTCGCGCGACTCCCGCCACGGCACCTGGTACGCACTGCTCCCGGTCAGGTCCGGCGAGCCGGTGCTCGGCGCGCTGCGCATCGACCGTGCCCTGCTCGCGCCGGAGGGCACGCGCGAGCGGCTCGCGGCGGCCGTGCTCGCCGTCGGCAGGCTCCGGCTGCCCGGGGTGCTCGGCACGGTCGACCTGGTCGTGGAGGCCGGGGAGGTGTGGCTGGTCACCGCCCGGCCACCGGCTCCCACCCTCGCGGACCTGCTGGCCCGCGGGGACACGGGCCCCGACGCGGGCAGCGCGGCCAGCGTCCTGAACGAGACCGCGCAGAGCCTGCTCGCCCTGCACGCGGCCGGCCTCGCCCACGGAGCCCTGGACGCGGACACCGTCGTCCTCGCCCCGGACGGGGTCGCCCTGCTCGCCGAGGCGGCGCTGGGCACGGTGCTGGGCGACGCACCTGACTCGGCGCGCCGCGAGGCGGACCACACGGCCTGGGCCGGTCTGGCCCGCACCCTCGGTGAGGCCTGGGTGACGCCCGGCACCCCCGCAGCCGCTCTGCTCGCGCGGTGTTCCGCCACCGCCGACACCGAGGGGCTCGCGGCGGCCCGAGCGGCACTGGTCGCCGGGCGCGCGGCGCTCCCGGCGGGTTTCCTGCGGCGTACGGAACTCCGCGCGGCGGCGGCCGCGGCGACCCCGGTGCTCGCCACGGCCGCGCCGGGGGAGGAGAGGCGGGCGGACACCGACCGTGTGTGCGCTCAGGGAGGGGAAGGCGAAGCCCTCGGTGCCGCACCAGGTGCTACCGAAGTCGCCGGTGCCGAAGACGCCGGTACTGACGACGTCGGCCCCGAAGACGTGGTTCCGCAGGTGGCCGGCCCCGGGCACGCCGTGCCGAACGTGTCGGATGTGTCGGATGTGTCGGACGAGCAGCTCACCGTGCCCGGCCGGCCCCGCTCCGCCCCGCACCGGGCCCGCTCCGCCGCCGCGGACGAACAGGCCACTGTCCTCGGCCGACGCAATCGCACCCCCGCCGCATCCCCGACAGCGACACGTGCCGAGGCGACGACGACGCCTCCGACCGGCGAGGACGACGGCGAGATCCTCCTGCGCTTCGGCCCCGGCGTCCCCCTGGAGGCCCAGGAGGTGCTGCGCGCCCAGTGGCGTACCGCACCCGTGCCGCCGGGCGGCCGCCCGCAGCCTCGAAGGCGGCGGGCCTGGATCGCCACGACGGCTTTCCTCACCGCCGCGGCCGTCCTGCTCTGGCTGCTGCTGCGGCCGGACCCGGCCCCGGCGGTCACCGCCGTCGAAGTCCGGGCGCCCGCGGGGCAGTTGCACTGCGGGCAGACCGCCGATCTGGTCGGCGTCGTGACCACGGACGGTCGCGGCGGCCCGGTGACCTACCACTGGCTGCGCAGCGACGGCCACGACTCCGGCGAGCTGGTCCACATGGCCCGCCGGGGCGATCGCAGGGTCACCGTGCACCTGCGCTGGACGGTCCGCGGCCCCGGAAGCTTCCGCGGATCCGCACGCCTGCGGATCGCGCACCAGCCCGAGCCGATCGAGGCGCAGGCGGCCTTCGACTACACCTGTTCCTGACGGCTCCGGCCACCGGCTTCCGGACAGCCTCGGCCACCGGCGCGCCGGTCGGAGCAACGATCGGCTCAGGAAGACTCCGTGGCCCCCGGTGCTGTGGTCACCAGGGCCGTGACCAGCCGTCGGATCAACGGGCCGGCGGCCTGCGGTTGCGGGCCCGGATGCATCAGGAGGTGGTGGACCGTGCCGGTCAGGGCGAGGGCCAGCATCGGGCAGTCGGCGTCCGGGGCCACTCGGCCCAGCCGTTGTTCCGCCTCGAGGTAGCGGGTCATCGCATCCTCGACCGCGCCCGGTCCCGGAGTGCCGTCCGCCCAGGAGCGGGCCACGCGCTGGGCGACCTGGGTGCGGGAGAGCGCGGCCGCGGCGATCGCGGGACCGCTCGTGCCGAGCATCGCGAGTGCCGCGGCGGTGAGGTTGTCGTGCACGCTGCCGCTGCCCGCCCGGTCGGGCAGCGGTCCCACCTCCGCGGCGATCCGCGCGAACCGGTCCAGGACGAGTTGCGTCACGAAGTCGTCCAGGTCCTCGAAGTGGTTGTAGAGCAGCCCCTTCGCGCAGCCCGCCTCCTCCGTGACGGACCGATTGGTCAGGCCGGCCGTGCCTTCGCGGGTCAGAACCCGCTCCGCCGCGGCGAAGAGCCGCTCCCGGACATCGGGGATCGCTACTCCGCGTGGGGACATCGGTTCCTCCGGACGACACTTGCCAGTATGGGCGAACGCCCATACCTTGGAATGGGCAGATGCCCATACTAGCTCTCCGGCAGGAGCGATCCCATGTACGAGCTCGTCAACACCGCACAGTCCCAGGCCTGGAACGGCGACGAGGGACGGCACTGGAGCGACCACCACGACCGCTGGAACGCCGTCAACGAAGGATTCGACGAGCCCCTCCTCACCGCGGCCGGGATCGGCCCCGGCGACCGCGTGCTCGACGTCGGCTGCGGGACCGGGCAGACCACGCGACTGGCCGCCCGTACCGCTGCCCGAGGATCGGTCCTGGGCCTGGACCTGTCCGGCCCCATGCTCGACCGGGCGCGCCTGCTGGCCGCACGGGAGGGCCTGGGCAACATCGGCTTCGAGCAGGGTGACGCCCAGGTCCATCCCCTGCCCGAGGCCGGGTTCGACGTGGCCGTGAGTCGCTTCGGGGTGATGTTCTTCGCGGATCCCGCCGCCGCGTTCGGCAACATCGCCCGCGCCCTGCGCCCCGGCGGACGGCTCGCCTTCGTCTGCATGGCGGACCCGGCCCGCTGCGAGTGGGCCCAGGTGTACGGCGCGGTGAGCGCGGCCCTGCCCTCCGCGCCACAGGCGGCAGATGGCCTCACCGGCCCGGGCATGTTCTCGCTCGCCGACCCGGTCGTCGTACGCGAGGCGCTCGGGCGGGCCGGCTTCGACGACGTACGCACCCAAGCCGTCGACGCACTCGGGGACTTCGGCCGCGACGCCGACGACGCCGCCGAGCACCTCCTGGGGTCCGGCCCCGGACGGCATCTGGTGGAGCGGCTCGGCGCCGCGGGCGATGGCGAAGGGGCCGAGCGCGTGCGGGCCGCACTGCGCGCTGCCCTCGCTCCGTACGAACAGGCTGCCGGGATCCGTATGCGGACCGGGGCGTGGCTGGTCACGGCCGTCCGCCGGTGACCGCGACGTCCGCCCCTCCGCCGGACCTGGAGTGGCGGGCGCGCCAGGGCGGGGGCGGGGGAAGTCGAGCTGTTCTCGAGCATTCCCTGTCACCGTGGGCGTCACGTCTGGTCCGTCACTCATCCCCGTGGTGACGGACCAGACTTCATGCCGCCGGACCCATGGGGTCGGCCCCCTGCGCAGGGGCATCGGACTGACAGGCCGTCAAGCGGCCTTACGATGAAGCCTGATGGGCTCTCCCACCCGGTGCAGATGCGCAAGCGCCTCGCGGTAGGACTGGATCAGCCCGGTCTCGTGGTACGGCACCCCGATCTCCGCGCAGTACGCGCGCACGACGACCTGGGCGCGCCGCAGGTGGGGAGTGGGCATGCCGGGGAACAGATGGTGCTCGATCTGGTAGTTGAGCCCGCCGAGCAGCAGATCGGTGACCGGGCCGCCGTGGACGTTGCGCGAGGTGAGCACCTGGCGGCGCAGGAAGTCGGGTCGCTCGTCGCCGGTGAAGGTGGGCATGCCCTTGTGGTTCGGGGCGAAGGTGCAGCCGAGGTAGACACCGAAGAGGCACTGGTGCAGGGCGAGGAACGCCACCGCCTTGCCGGGCGAGAGCACCAGGAACAGCGCGGAGAGGTAGGCGGCCAGGTGCAGGAAGAGCAGACTCCCCTCCAGCAGACGGCTCTTCATGAACGGCGAACGCAGCGCCCGCACACTCGACACGTGCAGGTTGAAGCCCTCCAGCGTCAGCAGCGGAAAGAACAGGAGTGCCTGGTGACCGCCTATGAGGCGGGCCAGGCCGCTGCTGTTGCGGGCCTGCTCGGTGGACCACACCAGGATGTCCGGGGCGACATCGGGGTCGAGTTCCTCGTGGTTGGGGTTGGCATGGTGGCGGGTGTGCTTGTTCATCCACCAGCCGTAGCTCATGCCGATGCCGAGGTTGCCGTAGAGCCGGCCCCAGATCTCGCTCGGGCGCCGCCGTCGGAACACCTGCCGGTGTGCCAGGTCGTGGGCCACGAGCGCGACCTGTCCGAAGAGCAGGGCCATGAAGGCGGCGACGGCCAGTTGCCACCAGGTGTCGCCCAGCACCACGAAGGTGGTCCAGGCCGCCGCCAGCAGCCCGGTCACCAGGCCCAGCCGCACGGTGTAGTAGCCGGGGCGCCGTCGCAGCAGACCCGCCTCGGTGATGCGCTGCGTCAGCCGGGCGAAGTCGCTGCCCGCGTCCGGGGCGGATCCGCGGGGGCGGACCGCGGACGTGGCGGTCGCGACCGTGAGGTCGGGAAGAGTTGTCATGCAGTGAGTCTGGGGAGGGGCGTCCCCTCGGCAGAAGCCGGTCAGTTGCAGGCTTCCAGGGGGGCTGTCCCCCCACCGCTTCGGGGGGTCGTCACCAGGCCCGCACCTCCTGACCTAGGGTTTTCTCCGGGTTTGAGGACGTCGAGCCGACAGAGGTGACGTACCGGATCGTCAGCGACCGCCGTACAGAGTCGCCAGATCACCCGAGAGCGCGGCACGAACCTGGCGGGTGCGCTCGTCGGCCAGCACTTCGACTTCGTCGTTGAGCAGCGCGGTCATGGTCTGCTCCGCCACGTCGGCCGCGCTGATCTTCGGCGAGTCGATGAAGGCCGCCAGGTCGGTGTCGACGTAGCCGGCGTGCACGCCGACCACCAGGGTGCCCTGCTCCTGCAGCGCCAGCCGGAAGGCGTTCGTCAGGGACCACTCGGCGGACTTGGAAGCCGCGTAGCTCGGCAGCTGGCGGTTGGCCACCCACGAGGCCACGGACAGCATGGTGACCAGCGCTCCGCCTCCGTTGGCGGCCAGTACGGGTGCGAACGCACGCGAGACGGCCCAGGTGCCGAAGTAGTTGACCTCCATCTCGCGCCTGGCCCCGTCGAACGCCCCCTCCAGCAGAGACGGGCCACCGGCGACCCCGGCGTTGTTGATGACGATGCTGACGTCCCCGGCGGCGGCCGCTGCCGCGGCGACCTGTTCCTCGTCGGTGACGTCCAGGCGCAGTGGCACGAGCCCCGGGTCCTCGACGGACTCCGGATCCCGGACACCGGCGTACACCTTGACGGCGCCGTGTTCGAGCAGCGCCTGCGCGAAGGCCCGACCGATTCCACGATTGGCGCCCGTCACCAGGGCCACCGATCCCTTGATGTCCATGATCGTCCTTCCTCTGGGCGGATCCGAGGGACTCCCCCTTCGACGCTAAGCCCTGGACACCGGCTCAACCACCGGTCGGCCGGGGCGTCGGCCGGGGCGGGCGCGGGCCGGCCCGTTCGTCCCCGTCGGTGTTCCGGTCGATGTCTCCCTCGATGTCCCGGTCGACGGCCCGAGGCGCGACAGGCAGTACGCAGCGGAACACACTGCCCGCGCCCGGCCGCGTCTCCAGCTCCAGGCGGCCGCCGTGGCCCTGCGCGATCGCGGCCGCGATGGCCAGGCCCAGACCGGAACCGCCCTGGTCGCGGGAGCGGGAGGGGTCGGCACGGTAGAACCGCTCGAAGACCCGCTCGGCGCCGGCCGGATCGATACCGGGACCGTCGCCGGCGACGACGATCGGCCCCTGGATCGTCGTCGCCGACGAACTGGAGCGCTGCCGCGACACGGACGGCTTCCCGGACCTCGGCCTGACGGTCGAGGTCGACGGCGTGCAGGTCGGATCCGACCGGTCCGGGCACATGGGCCGGCGCTCCGAGCACAGGGGGGCGCACGCGTCGCGGGCGTCGTCAGGTGAAGGCCGGCGACGTGCTCGCCTCGGGCACCTGCGCCTCCGGCTCGCCGGCCGAGTCCTGGGGCCTGAGTCCTGAGGTCGCAAGGGCTGGCTCGCTCGACCCGCCGCCCCTGCGGATCGGGGTTGTCGTGGGTGTGCGTCCACGCCGGAGCCGGGCCCGGGACGGACCCGGCCCCGTCGTGGACGCACGGCGCAGTCGGGGTCAGCCCTCGAAGATCTCGCGGAGCTTCGCCTCCTGCTCACCGCTGAGGTTGGAGCGGATCAGCTGCGCGTGGCCTCCCGGGAGCTCCGCCTTCACCCGGTCCACCACGGCGTCCTGGGTGAGCAGGAAGAGCGCCGAGGTGCCGGGGGTCACCTCGGCCTTCACGGTGTCGATGAGGTCGTCGTCGATGCCGACGTCGGCGAGGCTGCCGCCCAGCGCGCCCGCCGCGGCCCCGATCGCGGCACCCAGCAGCGGCACGAAGAAGATCAGGCCGAAGAGCATGCCCCAGAACGTCCCCGACAGGGCGCCGACGCCGGTGAGGTTGCGCAACTGCCGCGTCTTGGGCTTCTTCGCGCCCTCGGGCCAGCTGACGACGGCGGCGTCGACCACCTTGATCAGTTCCTGCTTCTGCAACCGGAGCAGAGCGTCCTCCGCCTTGTCGGCGCGATCGAAGGAGTCGAACTTCCAGACGGTAAGAGTCGCCACGTTTTTCCTCCAGTGCACGCGGGAGATACCCGAGGTCGGTGCGACCAGTAAACGATCCCGCCCGAAATGGTGCATCTCGGTGCATGTGGCACGAAGGCCGCCCAGTGAACGCTCCTCACGCCGTCCCGAGGCCGCCGGACTTGTCCGCAAAGCCGCCCTGGTCGCCTGATGCGGCAGGCGACGGCAGGTAGTCCTCGACGGTCACCGAGTTGTAGAAGCGTGCGCTCTGGGTGGTGAGCCGGACGAGGGCACGGCTGGGGCCGGCGGGCAGAGCGGAGATCAGACGGGCGCCCTGGGCCAGTCCCCACACACCGAGGCGGGACCTGGGGATCAGGGTCTTGGCCGCGTTCAGCGCGACCGCACGGCTGCCGTGCACGTGCTGCGCCATCACGCGCTCGTAGGCGGGGAAGGCGCGCTCGTGGTCGCCGCCCGCCCGTGCCAGCTCTGCGGCGAGTACGTACGCGCCGACCACGGCCAGGCTGGTACTGCCGCCGACGGCCGGGCCGGGGCAGTAGCCCGCGTCGCCGACGAGCGTCACCGTCCCCCTCGACCAGGTGTCCATGCGCAGCTGCGTGATCGAGTCGAAGTAGAACGCCGGGGTGCGGTCGAGTTCGCCGAGCCAGCCGTCCACGTCGGCGTGCAGGCCGGCGAACGCACCGCGCAGCAACTCCTTCTGCCGGGGCACGTCGTGGTGGTGGCAGTCGAGTTCGCGCTCGCTGCGGAACAGGAACAGCACCCGCGCCTCACCGAGGTGCCGCGCGCCGTAGATGCCTGCCGTGCGGCCGACGCCTACGTGGATGACGAGTTCTCCGTCGAGGCCGGTGACGTCCGGCAGCGTCAGCACCCCGAAGTGGGCCCCGATGAACGCCTCGGCGCGGGAGTCCTCGCCGAAGACGAGGCGGCGCACGTTGGAGTGCAGTCCGTCCGCGCCGACGACGAGGTCGAACCGGCGCGGCGCGGCGTTCTCGAACCGCACCTCGCCGTCGGGCGAGATCGCCGTGATCGAGTCACCGAAGACGTATTCGACGTCGTCGCGTGTGGCGTCGTAGTAGATCTCGCTCAGGTCGTCGCGCATGATCTCGACGTGCCGCTCGGAGGCGCCGCCGAAGATCTTGGAGAGGTCCGCCCGTACGGGTCGCCGTGCGCCCTCCCGGTGGACGGTCAGCCGGTTCGTGCCGGTGGCCCGTGCCTCGACCCGCGGGAGCACGCCCATCCTCTCCGAGATGTCCACCGCGGGCCGGAACAGGTCGACCGCGTGGCCGCCGGTCCTGCGCAGGGTCGGCGCCCGCTCGACGACGGTCACCGAGAAGCCGTGCCGAGTGAGCCAGTACGCCAGCACGGAACCGGCGACGCCGGCGCCGGAGACGAGAATCCGCATGGCACTCCTCCTGCTCGTTCAGGTCCGGGTCCGCCGTCGGATCGGCCATGAGCCCACTGTCTCCACCGGCCCCCACCGACGGATTGGACGAATGTTCCCCTCGGTCGAACCGATCCCGCGGACCGATCCCGCGGACCGATCCAGCGAACCGATCCCGCGCCCCGGCCCCAGGGCGCCCTAGGAACGCCGGCCTATGCGGTCGACCACGGCGATGTGCTGGAGGCTCCTTGTCTCGTCGTACACGTTGGTCTCTCGCCCCTCCCCGTTCACGACCTTTGTGGTGAAGCCGCCTCGGACGCGCGTGCCGAGGTAGGCGTAGGTGTCGCGGGCGAAGAGGAAGCCGAATTGGGAGCCCGGCTGGGACACGGCGATTCCGTGCCGGCCGAGGACGTCGACCTCGTCCTTGTCGATGCGCACCCCCGGGATCTCGGCGAGCACCTCGAAGGCGGCGGACTGAAGTCCCGGCGGCATCACCCGCGGTCCCTGCATGAGAAGACACACCTCGCCGAACGTCTGCATGTCCCGCATCGGCGAGTCGGGCATATTGCGATGGAACAGGACGAGGAGTTCGTCGGGGTCGGTGGGCAGCTTCTCGAGCTCGGAGTAGACGGTGGGCGGCCACGGCACCTCATGGGCGCCGAGCGGCGGATCGTGGTGGACCTTCCCGTGCTCCTGTCGGCTGGAGGGCTTGGATCCGTCGACGGACATCCAGCTCTCGTCCGTCCAGGTACGCCTTCTGCCTCCGTTGCGATACGTCCGTTCGATGTACGTCCTGGTGTAGAAGTACTGATCGTCACGCGGGATGGGCAGTCGGCCACGGTCGGCCCGCGTGGTGTCGGCGGCCCTGCGCAGGAGCTGGGCCGCGCTGAGTGTGGTGAGGTTCGGCGTGCTCGCGTCGTCGCCGTCGCGCGTGAGCGCGACCGTGACGCCTGCCGCGGCGGCAGCGGCGACACCGACGAAGGCGCCGCGCAGCACAAGGCGCCGGGGCAGCCCGCTTCGTGCGCCGCGACGCGTCTCCTGGCCGATCTCCTCCAGCAGGCGGCCCCGGGCCTCGGCGCGGGCCCGGGAAGTGAGCTGGACGTTGCCGGCTTCCCATTCAGGCAGCCCGGTGAGTTCATCCATGATCGTGCTCCTTGTGGGGTGCAGCCGCGCGAAGGGCGTCCTGAGTGCCTATGGACCGGCGCAGTTGGGCCCGTGCCCGGTGCAGGCGTGAGCGCACGGTGCCGACGGGAATGCCCAGGGACCGCGCCGTCTCCGCGTAGTCGAGGCCACCCCAGGCGGCGAGGAGGAAGACGTCCCGGTGGCGGGCGGGCAGTCCGGCGAGCGCGCCCGCCAGGACGCGCGCGGCGCGTTCGACGCTGTCTCTCTCGACGACCCGGTCCTCCATGGGCTCGTTCTCCGCGTTCCCCCCGTCTGCCGCGAGGGACGCCGCACGCGACAGCGCGCGCAGACGGCGGGCCTCGACCCGCCGATGACGTCCGACCAGATTGGTCGCGATGCCGTACAGCCACGGACGTGCCTGGGTCTGCGTCAGGTCGTAGCGACGGCGCTGCTGAAACGCGATCACAAATGTCTCCGCCATCAGATCGTCGGCCGCGTCGACGCCCAGCCGTCTGGCCACGTAGCGGTGGATGTCGTCGGCGTACCGGTCGAACAGCACGGCGAATACGTCGGGTGTCTCCCAGGACTTCTCCACGACCGAGGCGTCGGAGTCGCCATCGTGGTCGTCCCCGGCATCGGGCCGGGCACCGACGCCCGGCGAGAGCGTCACTCGTTGCCTCTTCGGTTCACGTACTTCCCCCTCGAGTCGTTCGCGTGGACACCAGTGGTTCGCCGATGCCTTGCGCGAGTTCCATCTTCACGATGTGGCCTGCGCCACATCCGGCGATCCGCCGCGTCACGTCCGGGATGAAAGCGCGGCGGTACGGGAGTTGAGGGTGGCGGCAGGGCGAGCGCCGGTCGTGGCGTCGTCGTCGGACCGCCGTCGAAAGGCAACCTCGTGCCCCCGCTGCGCCTCGGCATTTCCCTTCAGCCGCGCTGGCCGCTCGACGACGGAGCCGCCGTGCTCCGCGCCGCACGCCACGCCGAAGACCTGGGCTTCGACCATGTCGCGGTCGGCAACCGCCTCCTGGACAGCGGCTTCGGCCTCGACACGGACCCGCTGGTTCTGCTGTCGGCCGTCGCGGGCGCGACCACACGCCTGCGGCTGCTGACGTCCGTGCTCGTCGCGCCGTACTACCCGGCGCTGGTGCTCGCCAACCAGGCGGCCACCCTGGAGGTCGTCTCCGGCGGCCGCTTCATCCTGGGCGTCGGCACCGGCTGGAACCCCGACGAGTTCGATGCCGTCGGCGTCCCCGCCCGGGAACGCGGTGCCCGCACCGACGACCGCCTCGGCGCAGCCAAGGCCTTGTGGACCCGGCGACCCGCAGACTTCGACGGACCGTTCACGACATTACGCGCCGCGCGCCTGGGCGTACCTCCGGTCACCGACGGCGGTCCGCCGGTATGGGTCGGGGGCCACAGCAACGCTGCCCTGCGCCGGGTGCTGCGGTTCGGCAACGGCTGGTACGGCACCGGCGCCGACGCCGCGGAGGTCACCGACGTACGGCGCCGCCTGGGTGACCTCGCCGACGCGCAGGACACCGACCGGCTGACCCTCGCCTCGGCCGCGTTCCTCACTCCGCCGGGCCTGCCCGCGGTCATGCCGCCGCCGGGACGGCCGCTCGGCGGCACCGCGCCCACCGCGGCGAGCGTCGCCGACGACCTCGGCCGGCTCGCCGAGGCAGGACTCACCGCCTGCACCCTGTGGCTGCCGCTCGCGGCCGGGCATGTCGAGAAGGCCATGGATTGGGTCGCCGCCGAGGTGGCACCGCAGCTCACCTGAGGCCTCGGCCGGGACGAGCGAACCCGTCGCGCCACCACTGCCCGCGGCAACGACCGTCCGGTCCGCAAAAACCGGTCGGAAGCGGAATCCGCGGCCGCGCTGCGAGGTTGTCATCATCATGGCTACTCTCGGACTCATCGGCAGTGGACACATCGGCGGCACGCTGGCCCGGCTGGCGGTCGACGCGGGCCTGGACGTCGTGCTCAGCAATTCGCGCGGCCCCGAGACGCTCGGCGACCTGGTCGCGGATCTGGGCCCACGGGCCCGCGCGGCGACCCCGGCGGTGGCCGGCGCGGCAGGCGACTGGGTGGTGGTGACCGTGCCGCTCAGGGCGTTCGACCAGATCCCGCAGGCTCCGCTGTCCGGCAAGACGGTCATCGACACCGGCAACTACTACCCGGAGCGTGACGGCGAGATCACCGCACTGAAGGACGGCACCACCACGGAGAGTCAACTCCTCCAGGGCCATCTGCCGGACGCGCATGTGGTGAAGGGATTCAACAACATCTACTTCCGCCACCTGGGCGAACTGGCCCGCCCGAAGGGGGCGCCCGACCGCACCGCGCTGCCCGTCGCGGGCGACGACCCGGCGGCGGTGCAGCACGCCGCCGAACTGCTCGACCTGCTCGGCTTCGACGCGCTGGCCTACGGCGACCTCGCCGACAGCTGGCGCTCACAGCCCGGCACCCCGGTGTACGGGCTGCCGTACGCGGGCGACGCCGCCGACTTCATGAACGTCGAGGCCACCCCGGCCGGAGCCGACATCATCCGCGCCCGCATCGAGGCCGCCGCCCGCTGACACCTGGCGGGCATGCCGACCGGCCCACGCTCGCCGCCGCGCCGCTCACCGGGCGGGGCGGCGAGCGGAACGAGGGTGCCGGCCGGGGGTTCGGCAGTCGCGGACCGGCCCGTCACTCGTACCGGTATTTCAGCGAATCCGCCTCCGTCTGCTCGATGTCGGCGATCGTCAGCTCCGGCATCCGCAGCTGGGCGAGCGTCACCTCGGCCGACGTCGGCTGGGCGTCCGCGGGCAGCCACTGCTCCGGCTTCCAGGCACCGCTGCGCAGGAGGGACTTGGGGCAGTGCGGGTAGACCTCCTCGATCCCGACCACCAGCGCACTGGCCGGCGGCTTGCCCACGGGGGTCAGCTGCGACAGCAGTTCAGGCCGGGTGGAGACGCAGGCCCGGCCGTTCACCCTGAGCGTCGTGGTGCGCCCGGGGATGACGAACAGCAGTCCGGCCCGCCCGGTGGCGATGACGTTCTGGAGGGTGTCCAGACGCTTGTTGCCGGTAGCGTCCGGTATCGCCAGCGTCCGTGAGTCGAGGACGGCGACGAACCCGGCAGGCCCGCCGCGCGGGGAGACGTCGCAGTTGCCCTCGGCGTCCACGCTGGCGACCAGGACCAGCGACGAGCATCCGATCAACTGCCGGGTCTGCTCGGTGAGTTCCGTCATCTGCTTGCGCACGGCCGCGTCGCCGGGAAGCGCGTAGACCCGGCGCAGGGTGTCCTGATCGGACACGGCGTCGAGGTGGAGCGAGTCGAAGGCACTGCCGACAAGAGGTGACGTCATACCCCGACCCTAACGGGCCGACCCGCGACCGATCCCGGTCAACGGGCACCGGGACATGGAGACACCTTTAGACGATCGTGGACCGCGACGTGGTGGTTCTGGTCGAGGTTCGGCGTCATGATCCCTTCATGAATGACAGCGAAGCGCCCGGGTACGAGGTGTTGTACGGATTCGACCGCCGGACCACGTCGGTCCTGGCGTTCTCGGTCGTGTTCAGTGTGCTGCTGCTGGTGCCCTCCGTCGACATGCCGCTGGGTCTGCGGATCGTGGGCATCCTGCTGTTCGGTGGCGGCGGACTGATCATGGCCGCGGGAGCACTGACCCGGAAGACGGCGTTCAGGGTCGACGCGACAGGCATACTCCTCGGCGGGTCTCCCGTCCGCTATCGCGCCACCACGGCGCATGTGCCGTGGCAGGACATCACGGCTGTGGTGCTGTGGCAGCAACCGGTGCCGCACAGTGTGCTGCCGTGGGTCGGCGTCGCCCGGCGCGAGGGCGCCCCGCCGCTGCCCGGGTCCAGTCAGGGACGCATCGCCCGTTCCATCGGCGAGGCGCTCACCCCCGTACCGGCCGAACTGCTCGTGGCGTCCCGGGCCATGACCGGCTGGCGGCTGGACCGAAGCCGACTCGCCGCCGCCGTCGAGCAGTTCGCGCCGGGGATCCAGGTGGTCGAGTACACGCTTTAGCCAACGCCCGACGGACGTCAGCGCGGGCGCGCGGTGGGGGTACCCGTCTGATGCCGGATCGTCATGCCCGGCTCATACGTCAGCGCCGCTGCGGGGGCGTACCGGGGCTGTGAGCGAGGGGTCGGCCAGAACCGGATCCTCTGCCCGGGCCCTCGCCAGGACGTCGGGCTGGAGACGGGCGGTGGCCAGGCCGGGTTCGGCGGCGCCGGCATCGGCGAGCAGTGTGCCGTCCGGGTTCCATACGGCGCTGCCGCCGCAGCCGTGGTACGGGCCGCTGGGCCCGCTGTGGTTGGCCAGCAGTACATAGCTGGTGTTGTCCATGGCCCGTGCGGGGAAGACCGTTGCGCGCTGGCGCTCTCCGCTTCCCCGGCTGAACATCGCGCCGACCACGTAGGCGTGACAGCCGCCGAGGGCGGCGGCCCGGGCGTGCTCGGGATAGCCGGAGTCCCAGCAGATGCCGAGGCCGAGTCGCCAGCCGTCGAGATCGACGGTGCAGCCTCGGGAACCCGCCCCGAAGCCGGCAGCGCGCTCGTTCGGGGTGACGTGCTGTTTGTCGTACTGAGCGGCGAAGCGGCCGTCACGGCCCAGGACCACGGCGGAGATGTGCAGTTCGCCGGTCTCGGGGTCGCGGGTGGGTGCTCCGGCCACCACGGCGGTGCGGGTCTCGGCGCAGGCGGTGGCCAAGGGGTCCAGCCGGGGGTCCGCAGGGCTGAGCGTGCAGGTCGCGGGGTCGGCCACGATTCCCGGCAACTCGTAGCCGGTGAGGAAGAGTTCCGGCAGGACCAGCAGGTCGGCACCCTGGTCGGCGGCACGGCGGACCAGTGCGGCGGCAGTGGCGACGTTGGCGGCGACATCCAACCGGGCACAGGCCGCCTGACCGGCCGCGACGGTGAGTGGTGCGGCAGGCAGGCCGTGAAGATCATCCATGGCGGACCAAACTACCCGAGCCGGCCAACGGCCGAGGATCGATGTTGCCCCTGGCCTGTCATGCTCACTAGAGTCGGCCGGGTGACTGCCGGGTCGGCCGTGGGCCATGCACGAGTGAGGTTCCCGGCCTCGGCGTGAGCACGCGGCGGGCAAGAGACCCGCCGCCCTTCTCCGCGTCTTTGCTCCCGGCGCCCTTGTACGGCGCCCCCTTCACACGAGTTCCAAGACCGGAGACACACCACTGATGTCCCATGCCCAGCCGTACCCGCAGGAACCCGAACCGACGACGACCGGTGTCCAGCTGAACCACATCGCCGTCTACGCAAGCGACCGGCACCTGTCCGCCGAGTTCATCGCCGCGATTCTGGGCCTGAGGGTCGGCGCCCCGTTCGGCCCGTTCCTGCCCATCGACCTCGGCAACGGCGTCACGCTCGACTACTACGAGAAGCGGGACGAGCCCATCCAGCCGCAGCACTACGCCTTTCTCGTACCGGACGAGCAGTTCGACACCGTGATCGCCCGCCTGGAGGTGGTCGGAGTGACCTACTACGCCGACCCCAGCCACACCGAACCCGGCCGGATCAACCGCCTGTTCGGCGGCCGCGGCGCCTACTTCGCCGACCCGGACGGCCACAACATGGAGGTCATGACCCGGCCTTACGTCCGTCCCTAGAGCGCGCCCGGATCGTACTCGGGAGGCGGCCCGGTCCCGCCTCCCGTCCCGGTCGTTCTGCCCTCTCGGTCGCATCGGGCCCTGGCAGCCCACACCGGCGACCACCGTCAGCTCAGTGTCCTGCGGATGGCTGCTTCGACCTGCCTGGCGATGGCGGCGTGGCCGGCGGCGTTCGGGTGCACGAACGTTGCCTTCGTCCCGTCGGAGCAGTCCAGCGAGAACGGGCCGAAGGCCAGGTGGTCGGGCCAGTACGAGCCGGCCTGTCCGCAGATGCCCTCCACCCACTTCGTCGCCTGCGGTCGGCACACGTCGTGGCCCTCGCTGGAGGTGGCGGTGTCGACGTACACGTCGCCGTTCAGCTCGGTGACGGCCCGGATCACGGCGTTGAGGTGGGTGGTCACTTCGTGCAGCCAGGCGACGTCCCCCTGGGCGACCGAGAGCAGTCCCACGCCCTTGAGGTGGACGGCCAGCTCCGTGGGGCCGTTGCGGTCGCAGCCGCTGGGGTCCTCGGGAACGATCGTGGGGTAACCGACCGTGATGACCTTTGCGTTGGGCGCCTTCCGGTGCACATCCCGCAGCATGGTGGCGTACTCCCGGGAAACCCGGTCGTACTTGTCATGGATCGATTCAGGATCGAGGACCGGGCCGTCGGCCTCGTAGGCGTCCCGGCAGGGCGTGGCCCCGTCCGGCCGGCCGATCCCCGCGAGCAGGCAGGAGGTGAACAGCTTGCCGAAGGGCAGGCTGTTGCCTCCGACTCCGATCGTGACCAGATCGGTGCGCGCGTCCAGCTCGGCACGGTCCGCCTGCGGAGCCAGGCCGGGCCAGCCGTCCTCGGGAGGCTGCACCGGGCTGACGGGAGTCTGCCGGTCCGAGGCGACCTCGAGGATGGTGGCGTTGCCGCAGCTGACGTCGGTCCGCTGCACCTCCCGGCCCGCGGGCGGGTCGGCAGCGAGCCCGCGCTCGACGAGGTTCGGGTACGAACCCGTCGTACGGTCGCAGCCGTCGCGGCCCGCGTCGTCCAGCGGCGGGCTCGGATCGCCGACGAAGACGCCGGCCGTGTACGAGTCCCCGAGCACGGCCCACTGCACCGGAGCCGGTACCGCCGCCAGCGCCGTTGTCGCCGCCGCGTGGGCCGGAACACCGGTCGCCACCGACAGCACGGCCAGCGCACCCGCAGCGATGCCACGAAGGACAGCACTGCCCGGCAACACCCCTACAACCGGCCTTCGCCCGCGCGCCGCAGACATGGCTGTCCTGGTGCGGAACATGCGCCACTCCCCGAGAGACCGAACGACAGAGATACTGCACAAAGCATCTGGACAGTCACTTTACGTAATGGCCTGTCGGGTGCGTGGGCGCAATGGGGCCGCGTCGGCGTACGCGTCGGCGCGGCACGGATAGCCTGCGCGTATGGAGCGGATGCAGCGGGTCGCCGGCGCGGTCGTCGGCTCTGCGGTGGGAGACGCCTTGGGCGGCCCCTTCGAGTTCGGCCCGCAGGGAGCGTTCTCCGCGCGGTTTCCGGCCCCGGGAATCGGTGGCGAGATGTGCGGAGGCGGCGGCTGGGACCCCGGCGAGGCCACTGACGACACACAGATGGCCGTCCTGGTCGCGGAGTCGCTGCTGGAGCGGGGCGGACTCGATCTGCCGGACGTCTTCGCCCGCTTCCGGCGGTGGGCGGCATCGGAGCCGAAGGACATCGGCTTGCAGACCGAGGACGTCCTGACCAACGGGATGCCCTGGGACCTCGCCGCCGCGCTCCATTTCCAGGTCAACCGACGAGCAGCGGGAAACGGCTCCTTGATGCGGGCGTCGACCTCCGCCGTGCACTTCGCTGCCGCAGGTCAGGAAGCCACCATGGACGCGGCCCGCAGCATCGCTGCCCTGACCCACGGCGACCGGGCGGCCTGGGAAGGCACCGCGATCTTCCAAGAACTCGTCCGTGTCACCCTCGAGGGCGACGATCCCCTCGCCGCGCTCCCGGGCGTCCTGGACCTCGTCCACCCCGACCACCGCGACCGGTACGCGACTGTCCTCGCACCCGACTGGCACCCCGATCGGGCCACCGAGTTCAACGGTGCGGTCTGGCCCTGTCTGGGCTCCGCCGTCTGGGCCCTGCGCACCACCGGCAGCTTCGAGGACGCGCTGCGTGCGGCGATCGACCTCGGCGGTGACACGGACACCGTCGCCGCGGTGACCGGAGGGCTCGCAGGGGCGTACTACGGGCTGGACTCAGTCCCCGACCGCTGGACCCGGCCGCTCCACGTCCCGCTGCCGGGCTTCGACGGGCGGGTCCTGCATCTGGCAGAGCTGCTCCACCTCGCGCGGCGCCTGGGAGGCTGAACCGGGGTCCGCACCGGCGCCGGACCGCGGTTCTGCCTCCGGTTCGTACCGCGCTGGCGCGTCACTGCGGGTCGAAGCCCGTCCCCCGGGAGACCTTCTCCCACGCGGCGAGTTCGGCCCGTACCGAGTCCAGGTGGCCGACGAGGAAGTCCACCGCGTCGCCGCCGAGGGCGAGCCGCAGCGGGGTGTTCTCCGCGTCCAGGGCCAGCCGGATCGCCGCGGCGGCCTTCGCCGGGTCCCCGGGCTGGGTACCGTCGCCCTCCTGGACCAGCTTCCGGGTCGCCCCGACCTTCTCCTTGTACGCCGGGTGCTCCTCGGAGAAGTAGGCCGCGCCCTTGCCGAACAGGTTGGTACGGAAGGCACCGGGCTCCACGATCAGCACCTTGACGCCGAACGGCGCCACCTCGTCGGCCAGCCCCTCCGACAGCTGTTCCAGCGCCGCCTTGGTCGCGCTGTACGCGGAGAATCCGGCGAAGGACAACTGCCCGCCGAAACTGCTGATGTTCACGATCGATCCGCTGCCTCGCTCCCGCATCTGCGGCAGCAGCGCCCTGGTCAGCCGGGCCGGGCCGAACACGTGCAGCTCGAACAGGTCACGCAGCTCGTCGTCGGTGGTCTCCTCGAATGCCCCGACCTGCGTGCGCCCGGCGTTGTTGACCAGCACGTCGACCCGGCCGTAGCGAGCCAGGATGTCGGCGGCCACCGCGTCGATCCGCGGGCCGTCCGTGACATCGAGGCCGATCGCCTCCACCCGGTCGGGGTGGGCGGCGACCAGGTCCACCAGGCCCTCGGGCCGCCGGGCCGTACCGATCACCGTGTCCCCGGCCGCCACCGCGGCTTCGGCGATGGCCCGCCCGAAGCCGCTGGTCGCGCCGGTGACCAGCCAGACCTTGCCGTTCTCGGTCATCTCTTGTCTCCCCCATGCCCTGCCGTCCGGGACCTTCCCGTCGCCAGCCCCCATCCTTCGCCGGAATCCGGGACCACGTCCAAGATCTGCTGTGATAGCCATGCGTTATGGACGTCCACGGACGCGATCTGCGCTACTTCGTCACGGTCGCCGAGGAACTGAACTTCACGCGGGCCGCCGAGCGGCTGTTCGTCTCCCAGCCCGCGCTCAGCAAGCAGATCCGGATGCTGGAGAAGCAGCTCGGCGCGGGTCTGTTCAGCCGGGACCGGAGGTCGGTGCGGCTGACGGCGACAGGGGAAGCGCTGTTGCCGCATGCCCGCGAGTTACTGATCGCCTGGCAGGCCGCCGAGGCGGCGGTGGAGGACGCGAAGGCCGCCGAACGGCACACCTTGGTCATCGGGATGTCCACCAGCCCGGGCCGCGGGCTGCTGCCCGCCCTTCGCACCCGGCTGGTCTCCCTGTACCCGGACGTACGGCCCGTCCTGAGACAGGTCAACTGGGCCGACCCCAGTGCCGGACTGGCGGACGGGTCCAGCGATGTGGCGTTCGTCTGGCTGCCGCTCCCGGACGGCGAACGCTATCGGTACGCGATCGTGGCCCGGGAACCACGTGTCGTGGCGCTGCCGTACGGACATCCCCTGGCGGCACGGGCCGCGGCCGACCACGAGGGTGCGGTGGACTTCGCCGATCTCCTCGACGAGCCGTTCCTGGCGCTCCCCCCGGAGGCCGGTCCGCTGCGGGACTACTGGCTGGCCCTGGATTCCCGTGGTGATCGCGCGCCCCGATTAGGCGGAGTGGTGGCCAGCGCGGAGGAGACCCACGAGGCGGTCGCCAACGGCCAGGGGGTGGCACTGCTGGCGGCCGGCAACGCCTCGCTGGTCGTCCGGGACGAGGTGATCGCCGTACCGGTCCGCGGCATTTCCCCCTCCCGGCTGGCGGTGGCCGCGCGCAGGGACGACCAGCGGCCCACCGTACTGGCCTACCTGGCCGCAGCGGAAAAGGCGGGGGCCGGCACCTCTTGACCACCCGATCCGCACCGCCACCGGTCCCCCCTCGGCGCGTGGCACACCGGCTGCGACCGCGCCGTCGTCACGCGCCGACGACCGCCCACGGCACCCGTGCCCCCGGACTCACCGTCAGGGGCGTGTGTCGTCGGAGGTGTCCGGCTGAGGTGTCCGGGCGGCGCGCAGGTGGTCGGCGGCCTCCTGCGTGAGTGTGTCCGCTGGCCATCCGTCGAGGGTGGCCAACGCGGTGCGGCGTGCTTCGGGCGTGCCGGTGGTGAGGGCGGATCGCAGCAGGGGCCGGCCGTGTCCGGGATGGCGTCGCAGGAAATGCGCGAACAGCAGCAGGGCGTGGTCGCGTTCGGGACGGGGGGTGGTGGCGAGGCGTCGTTCGGCCAGGTCGAGGATGTGTGCGGTGTGCCGGCGGCTGTGGTGCAGGGCGTGGCCCCAGGCCGGGTCGAGCAGGGACGGTCCGGTTTCCAGATGTGCCAGGAGTCGGGCCGTCGGGTTCAGGTGCAGGACTTCGGCAGGCCGCAGAGCGAGGTGGAAGTCGGGGCGTCCCGGTTCGTCGAGGTGGTCCAGGACCAGCGCTTTCCAGCGGGGTTCGTGGAGCAGGCCCTCGTAGCGTGCTGTCAAGCGCTCGATGTCGGCGGGTGCCCAGGGCAGTTCTCGGGGCGGGTGGCGGAAGAACATGGTGATGCTGATCAGATCGCGAAGCATGCCGATGCCGGGTGTCCCGGTCTGCGCCAGGCCGGCATAGCGGTGCAGCACCGTGACGGCGTCCGCGTAGTCGGCCAGGCCGGGTGCGGGCCCTGCCTCGCCGTCGGCCAGCGCGGCCAGGATGCCGCCGCAGCCGTTCAACAGCGCGGTCTCGACGTGTGGTTGGCTCAGTGCGCTGCGCAGGTCACCCGTGGTCGCGGCCAGGTGGGCGAGGTACTCGTCCATGATGGCGTTGCGGAAGCCCTCGCGCAGCAGCCATGCCCTGATGGCGGGATCGGTGGTGTCGCGCAGGGTCCGGACCGCCTGGATGCGACCCCAGCCCGCGACCTGCCGGGCCAGGACGTGGACGGCCCGGTCTCCGTCGGGCTGGGAGCGGTGCAGTGCGACGGCCGCGTACAGGGTGAGCTCGTCCAAGGTGCCGAGCAGCAGCAGGAGTTCCCGGTCGCGGCTGTCCCCGCCCAGGCCCAGGAGCACCAGGCCGATCTTGACCGGGGCTCGGTGGGTGCCGTGCTCCGCCAGCCGGCGGCCCAGCCGGCGCAGGCCGTCGCGCGGCAGACCGCGACGACGGATCTCGGCACTGAGCTCGTCGGCGACCTCTATCGGCGAGCAGGTGGCGAGGTGGTCGTGAAGATCCCCCAGTTCGTCGCCGCTCGGGCCGGGCGCCGTTGCCGGCAGCAGGCGTTCGATGTGGTCGGCGAGTTCGACGCCGGTGGGCGGGCCGGCACCGTCCCCGTCCGGGGTACGTCGCAGCAGAGCGTCCTCGCCGCCGCCGCCGAAGACGAGGCGGGTGCCGTCCGCGTGTGCGTCGGGGAGCGGATCGCCGAATCCGGGCCACGGACCGGGACCGTGACGACGACGCAGGGTCCGTGCATGGTCGAGGAGGGTGGGTCTCCCGTCGGCGCCATCGTCGCCGCGCACCCACCACGAGCCGGTCAACGACCGGCGGGCCAAAGGCCCCTTCGTGCAGTCATGACGTGGATGGTGCCCAACACGGCTCCTGTTGGCAATCGGGTTGTTCGGACTGCGGAGGCAGTCTTCGAGCCCTGACCGGCATGCAGCATCATGTGGGTGTGATCACCATTCACCTGAAGTACGAGATCGACGCCGACAAGATCGAGGATTTCGAGGAGTACGGGCGACGCTGGGTCGTGCTCGTCAACCGGTTCGGCGGAACCCACCACGGCTACTTCCTGCCGAGCGAGGGCGACAGCGACATCGCCTACGCCCTCTTCTCCTTTCCCAGCTTCGCTGCGTACGAGCAGTACCGCAAGGACAGCATGACCGACCCTGAGTGCCAGGACGCCGTCGAACTGGCTCGCAGCACCCGTTGCATCAAGCGGTACGAGCGCCGCTTCCTGCGTCCGCTCGACGTCACGTCGTAGGCCGCGGCCGGGTCTGAACGGCTGTCCCACCGGATGCGCCCCGACGAGGAGTCACCTGCACTTCTGGCAGGCTGAGCGCGTGACGCCAGTGCCGGGTACCGCCGAGGAGTGCACCGTCCACCGTCCTCGTACAACGTCCGCCTGGCCGGGACGACGTATCACCGGTTCCGCTCGGGCGGGCATCTGACGCCGAACAGGGCCGTGGGCAAGGTGACGTTCGAACACTTCCTGCCGCGCCGTTTCCCCGCGCAAGGCTGACGCCCGGACCGCGGTCCGATGCGTCGGCCGCACCGAGGCGCTCGTCGCCTCGCCTCCCGTGTCTCACCGCTTGCGCCATTCCTCGGCCAGCAGTTCGTAGGACCGCACCCGGTCCGCGTGGCCGTGGGTGATCGTGGTGATCAGCAACTCGTCCGCGCCGGTGGCCTCCTGGAGCTGCGCCAGGTGGTCGGCGACCCGGCCCGGGGAGCCGACGAACTGGGTGTCGAGACGGTCCTGGACCAGTTCCCGGTCCGTGTCGGCCCAGACGTGGGCGCGGGCCTCGTCCGGCGTCGGGAACCGGATCGCGCCCTCGGCCGTACGGATGCTGCGCACCCACAGGCCGTATCCCGTCGCGAGTTCGCGGGCGGTCTCGTCGTCCTCGGCGACGACGACGTCCGCGGACACACTGACGTACGGCTTGTCCAGGACGTCGGAGGGCTCGAACGCGGCGCGATAGCCCTCCGCCGCTTCGAGCACCGTGGCCGGACTGACGTGGTAGTTCGCCGCGAACCGAAGACCGTTGCGGCCCGCGACCGCGGCGCTCTCGCCTCCGCTGCTGCCCAGGATCCAGATCTCGACGTCGGCGCCCTCCCCCGGCACGACATGGGCCTCGACGCCGTCGGCGGAGCGGTAGGTGCCCGCCAGCAGCGCCAGGATGTCGTCGATCTGCTCGCCGTAGTCCTGCGACTCGGCGTTCGGCAGGTGGAGCAGCTTGCGCTGGAGTGCCACGCGCGGTGAGCCGAGCAGGTGCTCGAACGAGAACCGGGGCGGTATGCGCAGCCCGTTGGGGGCCCGCCCGTCGATCACCCCGGTCGCGGTCGGCGCCGGGCCGGCGGTCCTGCCGGGCGGGCGTCCGCCGGAGCGGCCGAGGCCCAGGTCGAGGCGCCCGGGGTGCAGGGCGTCGATCAGGCCGAACTCCTCGACCGTGGACAGGGCGGTGCGGTGGCCCAGTTGGGCGGCGCCGGACCCGAGCCGGATGGTCGAGGTCGCGGAGGCGGTCAGCGCGAGGACGACCGCGGGCGAGGTGCCGGCCACGCCGGGGTTGAGGTGGTGCTCGGCGACCCAGTACCGGGCGTACCCGAGCCTCTCGGCCTGCTGGGCCAGGTCGATGGAGTTGCGCAGCGCTTCGGTGGCGTCGGCGCCGGACGGGATCGGGATCAGGTCCAGGACGCCGAGGGGGATGTCGGACATGTTCGGTGCGCTCCTCAGTGGTCGGCGGGCACGGGTGCGGGAACGGGCTGGGCGAGGACCGGGTCCCAGGAGAACGGCGGATCGGGGATCTCGCGGCGCAGCACCGGCGCGATGTCCGACTGGAACAGCGCCAGGGAGTCGCGGTGTTGACGCTCTGTCAGGCCACCTGCGTCCGCTTGCAGATGGAGCACGGTGTGCCCGAACTGTTCGTGGTAGCGGTGCACCTTCTCGGTGATCTGCTGGGGGCTGCCGATCAGCGCGGAGCTGCGCTCCACGAAGTCCTCCAGCGTCGCGAACACCGGTTCGAGACCCAGTCGCTTCTGGAACGCCAGGTTTCCTTCGAACACGGGCCGGTAGGCGGCGATCGCCTCCTGGGAGGTACGGGCCGCGTAGAGGCCCGCCGTCCCCGCGCCCACCGCGACGGCGGCCGGATCGTGGCCGTAGTGCTCCCAGCGTTCGCGGTAGTGGCGGATCAGTTCGGCGTAGGGCTCGATGGGGTTGGTGACGTTGGCGGAGAAGAGCGGGTCGCCGTAGCGGGCGGCCAGGTCGACCGACTCCTTGCTGGTGGCGCTGCCGTGCCAGACCCGGACCGGCTGTTGCAGGGGCCGGGGCCACACCTCCGCGTCCTTGAGTTGCGGGCGGAAGCGGGTATCGGCGGTCACCTTGGCCTGGCGCCAGAGCTTGCGGAACACCTCGTAGCTCTCGGCGTTGCGCTCCCATTGGTCCTCGGGGGTGACCTGGAACAGGTCCCGCTGGGCGGACCCGTTGCCCTTGCCGATGATCAGCTCCAGTCGTCCGCCGGAGAGATGGTCCAACGTCGCGTAGTCCTCGTACGCCCGCACCGGGTCGAGGAGGCTGAGCGTGGTGACGGCGGTGAACAGCCGGATCCGGGAGGTGAGGGCGGCGATGTGGCTGAGGACGACGGGCGGCGAGGAGGAGATGAAGGGCCGCTCGTGCCGCTCCCCCACGCCGAACCCGTCGAAGCCCAGTTCCTCGGCGAGCAGCGCGTTGTCGAGCACCTCGCGGAAGCGGTCCTGCGTGGACTTGCCTGCGCCCGTCACCGGGTGCGGGGCATGCACGATCAGGGTGATGGCGAGGAACTTCACGACGCCGCCCGCTCGTCGCGTACCTCGTCGGGGTGGGCCAGGCCGAGGTGGTGGCGGAGGGTGGGTCCCTCGTACTCGGTGCGGAAGACCCCCTGCTCCTGGAGCAGCGGGACCACCTTGTCGGCGAAGGGGTCGAGGCCGCCCGGAGTGATGTGCGGGACGAGGATGAAGCCGTCGCCGGCGTCGGCCTGGACGAAGTCGTTGATGGTCTTGGCGACGGTGGCCGGTGAGCCGATGAAGGCCTGCCGGTTGCCGGTCTCGATGACCAGGTCGCGGATGGACCACCGGTTGGCCGCGGCGAGTTCGCGCCATTCGCGGGCGGTGGCCAGCGGGTCGCGGTACATGCGCACCTGGGCGCGCCCCTGGGAGATGTGGTGGTCGCCGACCTCCGGATCGATGTCGGGCAGCGGTCCGTCCGGGTCGTACGAGGACAGGTCGCGGTTCCAGACGAATTCGAGGTGCTTGATGGCCGTGGCGCCGCTGACCTGGCTGCGGCGCACCTCCTTGGCCAGGTCCTCGGCGTCGGCGTCGGTGTCGCCCAGCACGAAGGTCGCGGCCGGGAGGATCAGCAACTGGTCGGCCCGGCGGCCGTACTTGGCCAGGCGGGACTTGACGTCGGTGTAGAAGGCACGGCCGGCGTCGAGGGTGCTGTACCGGCTGAAGATGGCGTCGGCGCCGGCCGCGGCGAACTCCCGGCCCTCCTCGGAGTCGCCGGCCTGGAAGATCACCGGGCGGCCCTGCGGCGAGCGCGGCACGTTGAACTGGCCGTGGATGTCGAAGTGCTGGCCGCGGTGTTCGAAGGCTCCGGCCTTGGCGTCACGCAGGAAGGCGCCGGTGGCCCGGTCGGCGAGGATCTCGTCACCGTGCCAGGAGTCGAACAGTTCGTGTGCCGTGGCCAGGAACTCCTTGGCCCGGGAGTAGCGCTCCTGCTGCGGCAGGAAGCCGCCGCGCCGGAAGTTCTCGCCGGTGAAGGCGTCCCAGGAGGTGACGACGTTCCAGGCGGCCCGGCCGCCGGAGAGGTGGTCGAGGCTGGCGAACTGGCGGGCCACCTCGTAGGGCTCGTTGAAGGTGGAGTTGATGGTGCCGGTCAGCCCGAGGTGCTCGGTGACGGCGGCCAGCGCGGCGAGGACGGTGAAGGTGTCGGGGCGGCCGACGACGTCCAGGTCGTAGATCTGCCCGCCCTGTTCGCGCAGCCGCAGTCCCTCCGCGAGGAACAGGAAGTCGAACTTGGCGCGCTCGGCGGTCCGCGCGAAGTGCGCGAAGGAGCTGAACTCGATGTGGCTGCCGGCCTCGGGGTCGCTCCACACCGTGGTGTTGTTGACGCCGGGGAAGTGGGCGGCCAGGTGGATCTGCTTCAGGGGCTTGCTCATGTCGTACGGTCCCTCCGGCTCAGGCGTTCGTGGCGGCATAGCGGTTGGCGGGGCGGGCGAGCCCCAGCAGCCCGCGCAGGGTGTCGGCCTCGTAGGCGCGGCGGAAGGCGTCCCGGCGCTGGAGTTCGGGAACCAGACTTCGGGTGATCGCGGGGAGGTCGTGGCCGGCGACAGCGGGCCGCAGCCGGAAGCCGCTCAGCCCGGCCGACTGCAATTCCTGCAGCAGGTCGGCGAGTTGGGCCGGGGTGCCGGTGAAGATCCGGGCGTCGCTGGCGTACGGGTGTCCGGCGAGCGCGTCCAGGCGTTCCCGGCGGGCCGCGGCCGCGCCGGGCTCGTCGTCGAGGAAGACCACCAGGTCGCCGAAGACGTGCAGGGTTTCTGCGGCGCGGCCGGCCGCGGACTGCTCGGCACGGATCTCCTCGACGACGGCGCGGGCCTGGCCCGCGTCGTGCGGGGTGACGTAACCGATGTCGGCGGCCCGGGCCACCAGCCGGTAGGGGACGGTCGCATGGGCCAGTGCGCTGACGACCGGCTGGCCCTGCGGCGGGCGGGGCGTGATCGAGGGACCCTTGACGCTGAAGAAGCGGCCCTCGAAGTCGATGTGGTGCAGCTTGTCCCGGTCGACGAAGCGGCCGGTGGCGACGTCCCGGATCTCCGCGTCGTCCTCCCAGCTGTCCCACAGCCTGCGCACGACCTCGACATGGTCTGCCGCCTCGTCGAAGGCGTCCGCCACCACCTCCTGCACGGCAGGTGTGCCGTAGTCCTCGATCCGCAGCGGCGGAAACGTACGACGCCCGAAGTGCGCGGCCTCGTTGCGGCGAGCGGTGACCTGGACGCGCAGACCGGCGCGGCCGCTGCTCACATAGTCGAGGGTGGCGATCGCCTTGGAGATGTGGAACGGCTCCGTGTGGGTGGCCACCACCGTCGGCACCACACCTATGTGGCGGGTGAGCGGGGCGACGCGCGCGGCGATGAGGACGGCGTCCAGGCGTCCGCGGACCTGGTCGGTGCGGCCGTCGGGTTCGGTGGGGGACGAGGACTGGAGGCCGAGCCCGTCCTCGATGGTCACGAAGTCGAGCAGTCCGCGCTCGGCCTCGATGACGAGGTCGGTCCAGTAGGCGGCGGTGAGCAGTTCGCGGGGCCGGGCGACGGGCTCGCGCCAGGCGGCCGGGTGCCAGCCGGCGCCGTCGAGGGCGACGGCGAGGTGCAGCGGGGAGGGTGACGAGGACACGGGATCGGTGCCTTCCTGATCAGCTGTACGAGGGAGTCGGCCCCGGGAGCAGGGGGCCGCTGCGCGGACATCGGGTCAGGGACGACAGAGCGCGCCGGCCGTGCGCACCAGGTCGATGTGCGGCCGGGAGTACAGGTGCAGGCGGCGGGGCGGGGCGGGCTTCATGCCTTCGCTTCCGGCTCTCCGGTCACGCGTTCGTCGCTGCCCTGCGCACCGTCGCGGTCCTCCCTTTCCGCCTGTTCGCCCGGCGTGCGGACCAGCGTGAACCGGGTACGGCGGCGCAGGGTGAACCCGATGGACTCGTAGAGCCGGATCGCGGAGGTGTTGCTCGCCGCGGCGTGCAGGAAGGGGGTGTCGCCGCGTTCCCTGATTCCCGCCGCGACCGCGCGGACCAGCCGGGTGGCCAGGCCCCGGCCGCGGTGGTCCGGGTGGGTGCAGACGGCGCTGATCTCGGTCCAGCCCGGCGGCCGCAGGCGTTCACCGGCCAGGGCGATCAGCCGTCCGCGGTCCCGGATGCCGAGATAGGTGCCCAGTTCGACGGTGCGGGGCAGGAAGGGGCCCGGCTGGGTGAGGGCGATCAGGCCGAGGATCTCGGGCACGTCGGCGGGACCGAGTCGTACCGCTTCGGGCGCGGGTTCCGCCAGAAGAGCAGTGTCGATCAGCTGGACGCCGGCCCCGCTGTCCTCGATCGCCCATCCCGGGGGCACGGTCCCTACCGCGGTGACCGCTGTGACGGTGCCGGGGCCCACCAGTGCGGCCAGGTCGTCCCAGGCCCGGGGATCGGCGGGGTCTTCCAGGGCGGTGAACGGGGAGACGTCCGTGGGGTAGCGGGCGGCCCGGCCGATGCGCTCGGCGAGGTGGGCGTGCGGACCGGTCAGTGCGGCCCAGGCTGCGTTGTCCAGGACGTGCGGTTGCGTCGGGCTCGGGGAGGAGGACGGAGACGGGGCGTGGTGGACGCTGGTGGACATGGCGGTGCGGGGTCTCCCTTGTCTGGAACGCTGCGTGGCGCGATCGGGACCGTGCCGTGTCACGGCGCGGCCCGACGGGCCACCGGCGGCCTGGAGTTGCGGGGCGGCGGACGGCGTACGGCGTACGGAGGTGGGCGGTCAGCAGTCGGCAGTCGGCAGTCAGCAGTCAGCAGTCAGCAGTCAGAGGACTCTGCTGAGGAAGTCCCTGGTCCGCTCGTGTTTCGGGTGGTCGAGGACCTCGGACGGCGGGCCCTGCTCGACGATCCGGCCCCCGTCGATGAACACGACCCGGTCGGCCACCTCGCGGGCGAAGCCGATCTCGTGTGTGACGATGACGAGGGTCGTGCCGCTGGTCGCCAAGTCCTCGATGACGGCGAGGACTTCGCCCACGAGCTCGGGGTCGAGGGCGGAGGTGGGCTCGTCGAAGAGGATCACGCCGGGGCGCAGGGCCAGGGCGCGTGCGATGGCCACCCGTTGCTGCTGGCCGCCGGACAACTGCCGGGGATACGCGCCGGTCCGGTCGGCCAGGCCGACCCGGCCGAGCAGTTCCCTGGCCAGTTCCTGCGCCTCGGGCTTGGTGAGCTTCCCGGTCGCGACCGGGGCGGCGGCGACGTTGTCCAGCACGGTGAGGTGCGGGAAGAGGTTGAAGTTCTGGAAGACGAAGCCGATGCGGCTGCGCTGTGCCAGGATCGCCCGCTCGCTCAGCTCCTTCAGCCTCTCCCCCTGGCGCTTCACGCCGATCAGCTCGCCGTTGACGCTGACGTAGCCGACCTCGGGCTTCTCCAGGTGGTTGATGACCCGCAGCAGCGTTGACTTGCCGGAGCCGGACGGGCCGAGGACGACGGTGACCTCACCGGGTCGTACGGTCAGGTCGACGCCGTCCAGCACCCGGTGGGTGCCGTACCACTTGTGCACGTCGTGCACCTCGACGGCGGCGGGCACCGCGGCCGTCGGGAGCTCGGCGAACTCGGTGGTCTCGGTGGTCTCGGTGCTCATACGGCGGCCTCCCTGCGCGCACGCGCCCGCAACTCCGCGATGCCGGCGCGGAGTTTCTGCAACGGGGTCGGCGGCAGGGCGCGGGTGGCGCCCCGGGCGAAGTACCGCTCGACATAGAACTGGACGACGGAGACGGCGCTGGTGAGGATCAGGTACCAGACGGTGGCGACCAGCAGCAGCGGCACGATGTCGCCGGGGTAGGTGCTGCCCATCATCTGCACCGTGCCGAACAGGTCGAGCAGGGACACGTAGAACACCAGCGAGGTGGCCTTGATCAGACCGATCAGCTGGTTGACGTAGTTCGGGGTGATGGACCTCAGGGCCTGCGGGAAGACGATCCGGGTGAACTGGTAGCTCTTGGGCAGACCGAGCGCGGCGGCCGCCTCGTGCTGACCCTGGTCGACGGAGAGGATGCCGCCGCGCACCACTTCCGACGCGTACGCCGCCTCGTTGAGGCTGAGTCCGACGACGGCGACGGCCATGTCGGTGGCGAGCTTCGACTCGTCGAAGGTGAAGAAGGCGGGCCCGAAGGGCACCCCGAGGCTCAGCGTCTTGTACAGCGCGCTGAAGTTGTAGAGGAAGACCAGCAGGACGACCAGGGGTACGGACCGGAACAGCCAGGTGTAGAGCCAGGTCACGGCTCGCAGCACCGGGTTCCCGGAGAGCCTGCCGAGCGCGATCAGGATCCCGCCCAGCAGCCCCAACACCGCGCTGAGGGCGGTCACTTCGAGGGTGATACCGAG
Source organism: Streptomyces sp. NPDC002265 (assembly GCF_040296125.1). NCBI lineage: Bacteria > Bacillati > Actinomycetota > Actinomycetes > Kitasatosporales > Streptomycetaceae > Streptomyces > Streptomyces sp. NPDC002265. Next base: position 43,766 of record NZ_JBEOWS010000008.1, read on the forward strand.
CCCGTCGAGGACGGTGGGCCGCAGGAACCAGTAGCGGAAGCGGTCCCACTGGTAGAACGGGTTGGTCACCAGCCCGTGGGCGATCTGGGCGGCGAGCACGAGCACGACGACTGTGCTGATCCAGCGGCCGGGCCGCCGGAGCGGAAGGACCCGCTGCGCCGCGAGGGGCTTCGGTTCGACAGGGAGAGCCGGGACGGCAGGAACGGCAGGAACGGCAGGGCGGGGGATCGCCTCGGCGGGCGGTGCTGATCCGGAGGACACAGCGATACCCGGAGATTCACTCATGGTGGGCTCCAGCGGATTCGGACACCCCGGATCACGCGCCGCGGCACTGTCCGCGCCGAGCGGGAACGGCTCGGTACGCGGCGAGGCACGGGTACACGCAGGACGGGGGCTGGGCGGGGAAGGGGACCACCGTGACTGCGGTGGTCGTCAGTGACTCAGAAAGCCGTCAGCCTCGGCAGAGGGCGCAACAAGCGGCCGTACACAGCGCGCTGTTGACGCGCAGCAGGTCGACGGAGCGGTCCGCGCACAGCAGGACGCGGCCGGAACGCCGCCATGCGGCCGTCCCTTCGGCTGCGCACATCGCTGTCACCATCACTTCTCCGGCCCTGGGGGCATCTCGGTCTGCGCGGCAGGTTAGACATGCCCCGAAAAGAATGTCAATGCGGGTGACCACCGGCTGAGACCACGTCGGTTCCGCCCGTCGTCCCGGGCGCGTCCGTCGCAAGAAGGCCGAACAGCCCTGGTCAGTCGCCCGCGTTGACCGGCCGACGGCCGGTCGGGCCGTGGTCGCGGCCCTGGAAGGTACGCCGGTTGCCCGCGCCCTCACGCGAACGGCACCAGCGCTTCCGGAACGGCCGGTGCCGCGGACGGATGACGCCACAGCCCCTCCCCCGCCAGCCGGGGCAGCACCCCTTCCCCGAACCGGTACGCCTCCTCCAGGTGCGGGTACCCGGACAGCACGAACTCCTCGATACCCAGGGCCGCATACTCCTTGATCCGCTCGGCGACCTCCTCGTGCGAGCCGACCAGGGCCGTGCCCGCGCCGCCGCGCACGAGCCCGATGCCCGCCCACAGGTTGGGGTGGATCTCCAGCGCGTCGCGCCGGCCCGCGTGCAGAGCCAGCATGCGTTGCTGCCCCTCGGACTCGCTGCGCGCGAGCCCCTCCTGCACGGAGCGCACCGTGTGCGGATCGAACCCGTCGAGCAGCCGCCGCGCCTCGGCCCACGCCTCCTCGGAGGTGTCCCGGGTGATCACATGCAGCCGGATCCCGAACCGCAGTGTCCGCCCGGCCTTCGCCGCCAGGCCCCGGATCCAGCCGATCTTCTGCGCGACCTGGAGCGGCGGCTCGCCCCAGGTGAGATACGCGTCGACGTGCCGGGCCGCGACCTCGCCGGCGGCCGGTGAGGATCCCCCGAAGTACACCTCGGGAACGGGATCCGGTAGCCGCGCCAGCTTCGCGGCCTCGACCCGGAGGTGCTCCCCTCTCAGGTCGACCGTCTCGCCCGCCCACAACGCCCGTACGACCTGGAGGAATTCACCGGTACGGCGATAGCGGGCGTCCTTGTCGAGGAAGTCGCCGTAGGCCCGCTGCTCGTGGCTCTCGCCGCCGGTCACCACGTTGAGCAGCAGCCGTCCGCCGGTCTGCCGCTGGAACGTGGACGCCATCTGCGCGGCGAGCGTGGGCGAGACGAAGCCGGGCCTGAAGGCCACCAGGAACTTCAGCCGCTCGGTGTTCTGGCTGACCATCGCGGTCGTCAGCCAGGCGTCCTCGCACCAGGCCCCGGTGGGGGTGAGCGCCCCCACGAAGCCGAGGTGTTCGGCGGCCCTGGCGATCTGGCTCAGATAGGCGACCGTGGGCGGCCGGTCCCGGCCCGAGGCGGTGGCCGGGGTCCCGTGGCCGCCGCCGACGACGTGACGGCTGTCGCCGTTGGTGGGCAGGAACCAGTGGAAGGTGAGGGACACGAGAGGTACTCCGATCGAGAGGGCCCGTCAGGGCAGGTCGTGCCGGGACGGCAGGGCGCCGTCGAGCACGTACCGGCCGATGTGCTGGATCTTCGGCGGGCCGGGTCAGGCCGCCGTGGACAGTGCGGGCAGGCGTCCGAGCGCGGCCGAGAACTGGTCGACGATCGGGAACAGGGCGTCGACGACCGCCGGTGCGAGGGCGAGGGTGCCGTCCTCGCGGACGGTGATGTCCTTGTCCAGCGTGAACCAGCCCTGGACGATGTGGGCGGCGCCCATCGAGGTCAGGACCGGGCGCAGCGCGTAGTCGATGGCGAGCACGTGGGCGACGGAGCCGCCGGTGGCCAGCGGCAGCACGGTCTTGCCGGCGAGCGCGTACTGCGGGAGCAGGTCCAGCAGCGCCTTGAGGACACCGGAGTACGACGCCTTGTAGACCGGGGTCGCGACGACGAGTCCGTCGGCTCGGGCGAACAGCTCGGCGGCCTCGACGATGGCGGGGTGACGTGGGTCCGCGCCCAGCAGCGCCTGGGCGGGGATGCTGCGGACGTCGAGCGGGACGACCTCGTGACCCTGAGCGATCAGCTGCCGGTCCAGGTGGCGCAGCAGGCGACCCGTGCGGGAGGAGGCGGACGGGCTGCCGGAGACGGAAAGGACGGTGGCCATGAGGCTGCCTCTTTCTGGAATTTCACAAGCACTGCGGACAATGCAGAGCCCCTGGTGCGGAATTGTTTTCGGGCACGCCGAAATCGACGGGCGTGCACAGGAACGCAAAGAGGCCGGGAACGGATGCGCCGGCGCCGCGACGGGCTTACCGGCATGCCTGATACAGGCGGTTAAGGGAGGGCTGCGGCGGAGTGGTCAGGCCGCGGCGCGACAGGAGGCGCTGGAGACACGTGCGAGGTCGACGTGGCGTCGCCGCGTGAGGTCCAGTCGCATCTTCATGCCGTCGATGGTGGCAGCCGGTGCCGAACACCGTCAAGGAAAACCCGACCGTTCTCGAATCGCGGACCACTGCATTTCACGAAGATGTGACAGGAGAACCCTTGAACTTGCCCCGCGCAGGGCGGTCGACGAACTCGATCTGTCACAGCCCGCCTTGAGAGAAACGGTGCCCGATCGAGAGCGGGAACTGGGGGTCGATCCGAAATTTCCACCGGCCGGTCATCGGGGCACCACCCGCGACTACGGCCGTGATCCGCACGGGCCACCGGCACCGCCTGCCCCGCGCCACTGACAGGAGGGAGCGCAACCTTTCCCGCCCGCTCCGAGTCGAACCTCCCAAGGAGGCGCAGATGGGCAGGACATGGGACGCCCGGCAACGAGCCCGGGGGCTGACCGCCTTGGCGCTGCTCCTCTTCCTCGGCGCAGCCGCCGTGCTCGCGGTGCCGTACCGGCACAGCCTTGCCACCACACGGGCCTACGAAGCCGCGTCACAGACCCGGGGCATCCCCGCCGTGGTCAGGAAGCTGGAGAACCACTCCAACGGTCGTGGCGGCCACTACTGGGTCGAGGTCACGGGCCCCCCTTCCGTATCCGGCCGGATCGACCTCGACGACTCCGAGCCCGTGCTGTCGAGGCTGCACAAGGGCGACCGCATCGGGGTGGTCGTCTGGCACGGCCACCGCACCGACATCACCTTCCGCGGGAACGTTCAGCAGACGACGGACTCGCCGACGAAGTATCCAGCGCTCTACCTGGGCAGCGGCCTGACCCTGCTGGACGGCGGGGTGCTCGCGCTGTACTGCGCCGGACGGTTGCGCCGCAGGATGCCCGAGTCGGACGAGCCGGGCGTCTTCGACGAGTTCCCGCTGACCGGCAGGATGATCGTCGGAGCCGGCGTGGTCACCGTCGCCTCCGGCCTCGTCACCGTGGAGGAACACGAGGGCGACCCGCTCGAATTCGTCGGCACCTGGATCCCCCTCGCCCTCATCGGCCTCGCCGTGTGGGCGGTGCGACGCTGGTTCCGCAACCGATGGCTCGACTGACCGTACCGGCGCCGGGTCCAAGTCCGGGTCCGGGTCACGGGCGGGGCGCAGGCGCCGGTACGTCACTCACCGCGGGGCCGACGCGAGAAGGCGGCCGGCCCGCTCGATCCCGCGGACGGTCTCGGACGATCCACCGCCGTCGCACGGGATCACCGCACCGGAGATGTAGGCGGCGGCCGAGGACGCGAAGTCACGGTGCTGGGGCCGGATCTGGCGGGGTTCTCCTCCCCGCGCCATGGCCCCTTCACCGTGGGCAATGTGCGCGACGCCGACCTCGTCGACCTGGTGCGGCGCGCGCCGCAAGCCGCCTGGGTGGCGGAGACCCTGGAGGGCTTCGCAGCCTGTCGGGCCACCTGCGGCCACTTCAGCTACTGCCTCGGTGGCGCGCCGGCGAACAAGTACTTCGAGACCGGCCGATTCGACGTCACCGAGACCGCGTACTGCCGCAACAGCAGGAAACGACTCATGGAAGGGCTGATCCGCAGTGTCGGACACACCTGAAATCAGCGAGAACCTCGAGGAACGCATCGAAGCACACCGAGCCGCCCTGGCAACTCTGCCGGCTCGGACCGAGGTCACGGCCCGGCCCGCCGCGGCCGAGGGCGCGCCACCACGGGCGGACGTGCTGATCTCCTCTGACGCGAACCCCTGGCAGGAGGGCCGCACGAACAGGGAGGAGAGGGAGGAGAGCAAGGAAGAGGAGAAGAAGAGCGAGAGCGACTAGGACCTGTCCGGAGGGCCACCGCGCCGGGGACAGGTCGGTGCGGGTTCGGCCGCCGTCCCCACAGGGTGTCTCCTGGCTCCGCAGCCGGGGTCCTGACCGTGAAAAGCCCAGGTCACCCCCCATCTCAGTCTCCGCTGCTCCCCTGGTTGCGCCGACTCGGCCGGCGCACGGCGCCGGGGGCTGCGGCATCCGGCCCCCCGCTCGTGGCACTGAGCGTGTCGAAACGGATCACCGTGATCATCCTTGTTACCGTCCACTTCGCCTTGAATGATCCATAAAGGACCGATTCGCACCCGCGAGTGGTCGAGAGGACACGGACCATGAATGACTTTTCCCGCCGCCGGCTGCTGAAGACTTCCGCAGTCGCCGGCGCCGGCTCCGTCGTCGTGCCGGGCATCGCGGCCGCCGCGGCTCCTGGCGCGAGCGCCGTGACGGAAGCCGCCGCGGGTGCGGTGCACGGAGGCCATGGGGGGCACGGACACTGCCCGCCGGCAAAGCTGACCGGCCGGATCGTCCGCCCCCACGACCCCGGGTACACGGACGCGCGCCTGGGCTGGGACCAGCTCTTCTCCCACTATCCGCTGGTCATCGTCTTCGCCCAGAACACCCAGGACGTGGTCAACGCCCTGACGTGGGCGCGGCAGCACGACACCGCGGTGCGGATCCGCAGCGGCCGCCACAACCTGGAGGGCTGGTCGAACGTCGACGCCGGCCTCGTGATCGACATCAGCGACCTGAAGTCGGTCCACATCGACGCCCACGCCCGCGTCGCGACCGTCGGCTCCGGGCTCAACCAGGGTGAAGCGGTGTCCGCGCTCGCGAAGCGGAACTTCGCGGTGACGACGGGTACCGAAGGCAGCGTGGGTCTGTCCGGCGCCACGCTCGGCGGCGGCTTCGGCTTCCTGACCCGCTGGATCGGCATGGCCTGCGACAGCCTCATCGGCGCCGAGATCGTCGTCGCGGACGGCGACGAGTGCGCCAAGGTGCTCAAGGTCGACCTGAACCACCACTCGGACCTGCTCTGGGCGCTGCGCGGCGCGGGCAACGGCAACTTCGGCATCGTCACCTCCCTCACCTACAAGTTGGCCCCGCTGAAGAGCGTCACGTACCTCACGGCCACGTGGAACGACACCAAACACCTGCGCAGGACCTTCGAGACCTACCAGCGCGTCGCGCCGTTCACCGACAACCGCCTCGGCACCCAGCTCGAGATCCACAAGAACCAGATCCTGCTGTTCGCGGTCCTCGCCGAAGGAACGCCCGCGGAGGCGAAGCGGCTGCTGGCCCCGCTCCTGTCGATCGACAGCCCCCAGGTCACGACGCAGGTGGGCAACTGGGGCGACGTGTACACGGGGTTCCAAGTCCCGATCGAGCTCGAGCCCGCGAACTGGAAGTTCTTCTCGCAGTTCACCAGGAAGCCGTTCCCGGGCAAGGCGATCGACATCGTCAAGCACTTCATCGAGCAGGCTCCCACGGACGACAGCAACTTCTTCGTCCAGGCGTTCGGCGGGGCGGTCCGCAAGAGCCCCCGTGGCGGCACGGCGTTCCCGCACCGCGACGCGCTCTTCTACGCCGAGCCGGGCGCCGGCTGGGGCAAGCGCAGTGACCAGCCGGGCATCTGTGACCCGCTCACCCCGCAGGCCCAGGCCTGGATCGCCGAGTTCAGCCAGAAGCTGCGCCCCTACGTGGACGGCGCCTACGTCAACGTGCCGAACATCGGCACGCAGGACTGGGAGACCGCCTACTGGCGGAACAACTTCGACCGCCTGCGCAGGATCAAGGCGAAGTACGACCCGCAGAACGTCTTCCAGTACGACCAGAGCATCCCGCCCGCGGTCTGCTGACCGAGCGCTGATGGAGCCCTCCTCCCGACCGCGGAGGGGGGCTCCGCCATGCCTGCCTGTCGCGGGCAGGCGCTTCGCCGGACGGTTCTCTCATGCACGGGACAAGGGCGAGCCCGTGTACTGCCGGTTCATCCGCAGCCGCAGCCCGCCGACTCAGGGGCGGGTCCGGCGGCCCGGCCGGTGCAGCAGCCGTCGCCGGTGGCGTCGATGGCACCGGTGGCGTCGGGGTCGGCGCTCTTGCCGAGGGTGTCCGCGTCGGCCTTCACGACATAGACCTCCCACGGCTCCCGGCCGGGTCCGTGCACCCACACCTTGTCCTGAAGGGCGTAGCAGCAGGAGGTGTCGTTCTCCTCGAAGGTGGCCAGGCCTGCGTCCTTGAGGCGGTCGGTGGCGGCATGGACCTGGTCGGCGGACTCGACCTCTACGCCGAGGTGGTCGAGCCGGGTCTCCTCGCCGGGACTCCCCTCGATCAGGACGAGCTTGAGCGGGGGCTCGGCGATGGCGAAGTTGGCGTAGCCCTCGCGCCGCTTGGCCGGTTCGGTGCCGAAGAGCTTCGAGTAGAAGGTGATCGACGCTTCCAGGTCGCTGACCCGCAGGGCGAGCTGAGCACGGGGCATGGCAGGACTCCCATCTGCTTGCATTGACGTCTTTCGATGCAACCTTGCGGCTTGCATCGAAGGATGTCAACATAGACGCATGTCAAAGCAAGAACTCGCGGTCCTCGGTCAGGACGACGAGAACGGCGCATGCTGCCCCGGCCTGGTGACCGCCCAGCTGGACGACGGCCAGGCGGCCGAGCTGGCGAGGCTGTTCAAGGCCCTGGGCGACCCGGTCCGTCTGCGGCTGCTGTCGATGATCGCCTCGCGGACGGGCGGTGAGGTGTGCGTCTGCGACCTGACCCCGGCCTTCGAGCTGTCCCAGCCGACGATCTCGCACCACCTCAAGCAGCTGCGGCAGGCCGGTCTGATCGACTGCGAGCGACGCGGCACCTGGGTCTACTACTGGGCGCTGCCTGCCACCCTCGACCGGCTCGCCGCCTTCCTGAAGACCTCACAGGCTTCGGCGGCGACCGAGTGAGCGCCCCGCTCGGCCGCCGGGCCGTCGCCGAGTTCGCCGGCACGGCGGCCCTGGTCGCGGTGGTCGTCGGCTCGGGCATCCAGGCCACCGAGCTCACCCATGACGTGGGCGTGCAGCTGCTCGCCAACTCACTGGCCACGGTCTTCGGCCTGGGCGTGCTGATCCTGCTCCTGGGGCCGGTCTCGGGAGCGCACTTCAACCCGGCCGTCACCCTCGCCGCCTGGTTCACCGGCCGCCGCACCGGCAACGGACCGACCGCGCGTGAGGCCGCCGCGTACATACCGGCTCAGGTCGCCGGAGCCGTCGCGGGGGCCGTCCTGGCGGACGCGATGTTCGGCAGGCCGCTCGTGCGATGGTCCAACCACGACCGCTTCGCCGGCCATCTGTGGCTGGGCGAGGTCGTCGCGACCGCCGGGCTCGTCCTGCTGGTCTTCGGGCTCGACCGCACCGCTCAGATCCGCCACGCACCCGTGGCCGTGGCCGCCTACATCGGCGCGGCGTACTGGTTCACGTCGTCGACCTCGTTCGCGAACCCCGCGGTCGGCATCGGACGGGCCTTCACCGACACCTTCGCCGGCATCTCCCCCGGCTCCCTCGGCCCGTTCATCGCGGCCCAACTGCTGGGCGCCGCACTGGGGCTGGGGCTGGTGCGCGCGGTCTTCGGACACCCGGCACCCGTACCGGCCGTCTCTGCCGACCTTCCCGGCGAGCCCGAACTCGCCGCCCCCGCACACCCCTGACCGGCCCTCCGCCAGAAAGCGCATCCGCCATGAACATCCCTGCCGAACGGCCGTCCGTACTCTTCGTCTGCGTGCACAACGCCGGGCGTTCCCAGATGGCCGCCGCGTTCCTCACCCACCTCGCGGGCGAACGCGTCCAGGTGCGCTCCGCCGGGTCCGCCCCCGCCTCGACGGTCAACCCGGCCGTCGTCGAAGCCATGGCCGAGGCCGGCATCGACATCTCGGCCGAGGTCCCGAAGGTGCTCACGGTCGAGGCCGTGCAGGCCTCCGACGTCGTCATCACGATGGGCTGCGGCGACACCTGCCCGATCTTCCCCGGCAAGCGTTACCTCGACTGGGAACTCCCGGACCCGGCCGGGCAGGGCGTCGCCGCCGTGCGTCCCATCCGCGACGAGATCGAGAAGCGCATCCGCGAACTGATCGACGAGATCGCCCCGGTGGGCCGAGCGTGAGCGTCCCGCCCGGCCTGCGCATCACGGCCATGGGACCCGAACACGCCGCCGAGGTCCTGACGATCTATCAACTCGGCATCGACGAGGGCGACGCCACCTTCGAGACGACCGCACCCACCTGGGAGCACTTCGACGCCACCAAGCTGCCCGGCCACCGACACGTCGCCGTCGACGACTCGGGCCGGGTGCTCGGCTGGATCGCCGCGGTGAGGGTTTCGGACCGGTGCGCCTACGCGGGGGTGGTCGAGCACTCGGTGTACGTCCACCCCGACGCCCGCGGCCGCGGCGTCGGCTCGGCGCTGCTGGACGCCCTGATCGCCTCGACCGAGGCGGCGGGCATCTGGACCATTCAGTCGGCGTCTTCCCCGAGAACTCCGGCAGCCTGGCCCTCCACCGGAGAGCCGGATTCCGCGTCATCGGCACCCGCGAACGCATCGGCAAGCACCACGGGGCCTGGCGCGACGTCGTACTGATCGAGCGCCGCAGCCCTGCTGTCACGTAGGCGGGCGGGCCGGCCGCGGGAGGTCGGTTCTCCTGCGGCAGACCATGTCCCAAATTCCGCCCGGACGGGACGCTCCGCGTCCTGGGACCCGGGCCCGGACCTGGGCCTACTCGGCCGGCAGGCTCTCCCGCATCGCCTTGGCGGTCGTGGCCGCGTCGTAGTTCTCGGGGACACCCTCGACCAGGATGATGTCGCCCTCGATGTGCCGTGAGCGCAGCGGTGCGATCTCCTGGTACGCGGGCGAGTCCCACCAGGCCCGCGCCTCGGCGATCCCGGGGAAGCCGATCACCACGACGTACCCGGGCCAGCTGCCCTCCTTCACCTCGTGCTGGGAGGCGTGCACCAGGAATCGGCCGCCGTACGGGGTGAAGGTGGCGGTGATGCGCTCGATGTACTCGGCGATCTCGGGGACCGGGGTGGCCTCTTGCAGGTGCGCTATCGCATAGGCGGGCATGACGTCCTTCCCTTCGGTCGGGCTCCGTACGTCACCGATCATGGCATGCGAGAGCACCTGGAGTGACGGCCCGCCGGGAGTTCCCGCTTCGCCGTGAGGGCCGGCGACGGCATCAGCGAGGCAGGGTGACGAGCCCCGACTCGTAGGCGGTGATGACGAGTTGGACCCGGTCCCGGGCGCCCAGTTTGGTGAGCAGACGGGAGACGTGCGACTTGGCGGTGGCCACCGTGATGTACAGGTCCTGGGCGATCTCGGCGTTCGACCGGCCCCGGCCGACCAGGGTCAGCACTTCCCGCTCCCGCTCGGTGATGCCCTCGACCGGCCGTGGGCAGGGCGCAGGGACCGGCACCGGGCGCCCGACGAAGTCCGCGATCAGACGACGCGTCACACCCGGCGCGATCAGCGCGTCGCCGGCGGCGACCACGCGGATCGCCGCGAGGATGTCGTCCAACGCCATGTCCTTGACCACGAAGCCGCTCGCGCCGGCCCGGAGCGCGCCGTAGACGTGGTCGTCCTCGTCGAAAGTGGTCAGAACGAGGACGCGGGTGGTCGCCGCCCGTCCGGTCGTGATCAGGCGGGTGGCTTCGATCCCGTCCATGCCGGGCATCCGGATGTCCATGACCACGACATCGGGGCCGAGTTCGCCGACCAGTCGGACGGCTTCGGCGCCGGTGCCGGCTTCCCCGACGACCTCCAGATCGCCGTGGTCGGCCATGAGCACGCGCAGACCGGAACGCACCAGCGGCTGGTCGTCGGCGAGCACCACCCGGACGGTCATCGGGCTTCCACCACGGCCGCGACGGCTGCGGGCAGCGGCAGCCGCGTCGCCACCCGGAAGCCGCCCCCGGGACGTGGTCCGGCGCTGAGGTGACCGCCCAGCAGGGCGGCCCGCTCCCGCATCCCGATGATGCCGAAGCCGTGCGCCGTACCGTTGCCGGTGACGCCGTGCCCGTCGTCGACGATCTCCACGGACAGTTCCTCGTCTCCGTAGTCGACGGCCACGCGGCAATGCCCGGTGCCCGCGTGACGGACCACGTTGGTCAGCGCCTCCTGCACGATGCGGTAGGCGGACAGATCGATGTCGGCCGGCACCGGGCGCTGCTCCCCGGTACGGTGCACGTCGACGCGTACCCCCGCGCCCGCCGTCGCCGCCGCCAGCCGCTCGACGTCCGCCAGACCGGGCGCCGGTGCGAGCGTCGACCGCTCCTCGGTGGTCGCGGCTGGGTCGGCCTGACGGAGCGACACCAGAGTGCGCCGCAGCCCCGACAGGACCTCTCTGCTGGTGGCCTCGATGGCGCGCAGGGCCTCGCGCGCCTCTGCGGGCTGAGTCCGGATGACCCGGCTGCCCACACCGGCCTGGATGGCGACGATGCCGATGCCGTGCGCCACCATGTCGTGCAGCTCCCGTGCTATCCGCAGCCGTTCGGCGACCACCGCCTCGGCCACCTCCTGTGCCCGCAGCGCCACCGCGTGCTCGCGGCGCTCGCGGCTCAGCAGACCGGCCAGGCAGGACGCTGTCAGGGCCAGGACGGCGATCACCTCGTTGACGGCCAGGCCGTCCCCGTGCGAGAAACCGGCGATCACCAGAAGCTGCACGGCGAACGACACAGCCACGGCAGCGATCGAGGCGCGCCGTCCACAGGTGGCGACGATGAGACCCAGCATGAGGTCCACCGCCAGATACGACAGGAACTGGCCCTGGTACGCCGTCGACAGGCTCTCCCGGCCGGAGCTCGGCGGCCCCACCACCACGGCAGTGGACCCGAACAGTGCCAAGGCCAGAGCCGACACTGGCATACGGCGCACCATGCCGGCGAGCAGGATCACGGCCAGCAGCCCCCCGACCCCGTGAACCGTCCCCGACGCCCGCGGCGCGGCCCCCACCAGCAGACCCACCACGAGGAGGTAGGAGGCGCTCCCCGCCCAGGCCACGGCCTTGGTTCTCGTCATCGGCGGTGCGCCCTCCCGGGAGCGGGGCCACAGCGCAACGCGCGCAGACGGAGGAGCAGTTGTCATGGGGTTCACGCGGCGAGACTAGCCGGGCCGCAAACGACGCGGCATCAGTCCGCGGACGTACGCCCACGGGCTGGTCCGGGCGCACGATTGCCGCCCACGGCCCCATGCCCGGACGGGGCTCCGGTCGGCAGTGTGGGTGCCGTGATCGAAGTATGCGAACTCACCAAGCGCTTCGGCGGCAGGACGGCCGTCGACCATCTCTCCTTCACCGTCCTGCCGGGCCGGGTCACCGGATTCCTCGGCCCCAACGGAGCCGGCAAGTCCACCACCCTGCGGATGATCCTCGGGCTGGACGCGCCCACCACCGGCGCCGCCACCGTCGACGGCGTGCCCTTCCACCGCCACCCTCGCGGACTGCGGTACGTCGGCGCCCTCCTCGACGCCGGGCAGGTCCACGGCGGCCGCAGCGCCACGGCCCATCTGCGCGCTCTGGCCCGCAGCAACGGCATCCCGCGGCGCCGGGTGGACCAGGTGCTCCAGGAGGTGGGGCTGGCCGAAGCGGCGGACCGCCGCGTAGGCGGCTTCTCCCTCGGCATGAAGCAGCGGCTGGGAATCGCCGCCGCCCTGCTCGGTGACCCGCCCGTGCTCATGTTCGACGAACCGATCAACGGGATGGACCCGGAAGGTGTTTTGTGGGTACGTCGGCTCCTGCGGCGCCTGGCCGGCGAGGGGCGCACGGTCTTCCTCTCCAGCCATCTGATGACAGAGATGGAGAACACCGCCGACCATCTGGTCGTCATCGGCCGGGGCCGCCTCGTCGCCGCCGAGCCGCTACGGGACTTCGCGGCGCGCAGCACCCGGAGCAGTGTCCTGGTGGGGACACCGCGGGCCGCCCAGCTGGCGGCCCTGCTGACCGCGGCGGGAGCCTCGGTCGAGCCGGAAAGCCCGGCGGGAGCCGAGACGCTCGCCGTGACGGGTCTCCCGGCCGACCGGATCGGGGCGCTGGCCTTCGAGCACGGTATCCGGCTGAGCGAACTGACCACCCGTGCCGCCTCGTTGGAGGCCGCGTTCATGGACCTGACCACCGACAGCGTCGAATACCCGGCAGGACGGCCTCGATGACCACACTCGCCTCCCGCTCCCCGGCCGCCTCCCTCACCGGGTCACCCGCCCGTTTCGGCGACCTGCTCGCCGCCGAGTGGATCAAGGTGCGGTCGCTGCGCTCCACACCGTGGACGATCGCGCTCACCCTCGTGTTCGTCCTCGGGGCCTCCGCGGTGGCCACACTGACGGACCGGACCGCTAGCTCCGGCCCCGCCGATTTCCGGCCCTTCGACGCCTACCCGGCGGCCGGCTACTGGACGCTGATGCTCGTCGCCGCCTGCATGGGCGCCCTCACCGTCGTGAGCGAGTACAGCAGCGGCCTGATCCGTACCACCACCATGGCCGTCCCGGCCCGCGGCTCGGTGGTACTGGCCAAGGCGGTCGTCACCGCCACCGTGTGGACAGCGGTCGGCACGGCGGCCTCCGCCGGATCCTTCCTGGTCTACGTGGCCGTCCTGGGCTGGCACGGTGCCGCCGTTCCGGCCATCCACCCCGGGGTGCTGCGGGCCCTGGCGGCATCCGCGTTGCTGGCTCCGGTATGTGGCCTGGTCGGTCTGGGCCTCGGCGTGCTGCTCCGGCATGCCGCCGCGACCGTGGTCACCAGCGTGTTCACCCTGCTGATGCTGCCCACCATGTTCGCGGAGAGCGACCGCTGGTCAGCGGACGTCAAACACACCCTGGTGTCGGCTGCCTGGAACCGTCTGGTCCAAACCTGGGAGCCGGACCCCGCATCCTTGGGGTACACCGCCACGGTCACCGGCTCCTGGATCGTGTACGCGCTCTGGCCGCTGGTCACGGTCGCACTCGCCGTGCTGGCCGTGCGGCGCCGCGACGTGTGAGTGCCTCCTGAGGAACGGCGGGGACGCGGAACGGCTTTCAGCGCGCCACGCGGTAGCGAACCAGGACCACCCTCGAACCGAGGGTGCGGGTCTCGACGAGTTCGAGATCCACCCGGCGCTCGTGCTGGGGGAAGAACGGGATGCCGCCGCCGACCAGCACGGGGTGGACCACGGCCCGGTACTCGTCGATCAGACCGGCCGCGGCCGCCTCGGCGGCGAGTGTCGCACCGCCGATCGCGATCTCGCCCCGGCCCGGCTCGGCCCGCAACCGCTCGATCTCCTCCACCAGGCTGCCGGAGGCCAGGCGGACGGCGCTGCCCCGCACCTCCGACAGCGTGGTCGAGAACACCACCTTCGGGAGCGGATTCCACAGCGCGGCCCACTCCAGCTGGGCATCGTCCAGCGACTGATCCTGGTCGGCGGTCTCCCAGTACAGCATCGTCTCGTACAGCCGTCGTCCCAGCAGATGCACACCGACGTCCCGGATCTCGTCGATCCAGTAGCGGAAGACCTCGTCGTCAGGCTCCGTCCAGTTGAAGCCACCGTCCGGCCCGACGATGTAACCGTCGAGCGACATACCCATCGAATAGGTCACGCTGCGCATCGCAACTCCTCCTCCGTAGCGGCTTCGACGGTAAGACCGCCGGACCCCACAGGACTCATCGCGGCGCGCGGGAACCCCCAGAACGACCACCCGCCTGACGTCCGAACGCCGGCCGGCCACGGCCTACATAAATCGCTGGTGCGCGATCCGGTGGTGCTTGTACGTTGGCATCGCGACCGCGCCTCCGATGCGCTCGGCTGCGGCTACTTCTTCCGAAAACCAAGTGACGCCGCCGCCACCTCTGATCTCGGCAGGCGCGGGCGCCTTCGCCCCGTCGACCCTTGCGGCCGGGGCCGTCCGTTCCTTTGAATCCGGGGGGATTCACTGCCTCGTTACGCCCCACGCGTCTCCAAAATTTGGTCCGAGATGCTCGTGGCCCCGCATGTATCGGCGGCCGCCGTCTCCCTGGCCCTGGCACAACCGGCCCACGAGCCCGCGCGGCCCGTCTGCACCCACGAGGGCGGCCGGGCCTTCGTCCGGGAGCCCCGCGAGGAGCTCTTCCTCCTCGCCGTCGGCAACTTCGTCTCCCAGCAGACCTTTTACGAGAGCGGCGCGGAACGGGACGACCGTTACGTCCGCCTCGTCGGTGAACTCGCCCTCCTGGACCCCGAGTGGACGGCCGGCCTGCTGCGCTGGCTGCGCGGCGAGGGCAACATGCGCACGGCGTCCCTGGTGGGCGCCGCCGCGTACGTACACGCCCGGCTCGAGGCCGGGCACTCCGGGGGCCCGTCCAACCGGTCTGTGATCGACTCGGTGCTCCAGCGCGCCGACGAGCCAGGCGAACTGCTCGCCCACTGGATCTCGACGTACGGGCGCAACGTGCCGCAGCCGGTGAAGCGGGGCGTCGGCGACGGCGTACGCCGTCTGTACACGTCCCGGTCCCTGCTCAAGTACGACACCGCGTCCAAGGGCCTGCGCTTCGGCGACGTGCTCAACCTGGTGCACGCCTCCCCCGACCCGGACAAGCCCTGGCAGGGTGCGCTCTTCCGGTACGCCCTGGACCGCCGCCACCATCCGGAGCGGGCGGTTCCGCCGTCCTCCGACGGTCTGCTGACCGCCCACCGGGCGCTGATGGATGCGGCTCCGGACGAGCGGCGTGCCCTGGTGACGGGGCCGGGCGGCGCCGAACGGCTGGCCGCGGCGGGCATGACGTGGGAGGTCCTGGCGGGCTGGCTCCAGGGTCCGCTGGACGCCGCTGTCTGGGAGGCCGTGATCCCGGCGATGGGGTCGATGGCGCTCCTGCGGAACCTGCGGAACTTCGACGAGGCGGGGGTCTCGGACGATGTCGCCGCCCAGGTCGCCGCCCGGCTCTCGGACCCCGCCGCGGTGGCCCGGTCCCGTCAGTTCCCCTTCCGCTATCTGGCCGCCTACCGGCACTCGCCGAAGCGGCGCTGGGGCGCCGCGCTGGAGCAGGCGCTGGGCCACTCCCTGGCCAACGTACCGCCCCTGCCCGGCCGGACCCTGATCCTGGTGGACCGGTCCGCCTCGATGTACTACGGCGCCGTCTCCGAGCGGTCGAAGCTGAGCTGGGCGGACACGGCGGCCGTGTTCGGCACCGCGGTGGCCATGCGCGCCGAGCAGGCGGATCTGGTGGAGTTCGGCTCGACCAGCGCGCCGGTGTCGTTCGAGGCGGGCGAGCCGGTGCTCGGGGTGCTGAAACGGTTCCACGCTCTGGGCGGCACCAACACCACGGAGGCGGTGCGGGCCCACTACCGGGGCCAGGACCGGGTCCTGATCGTCACCGACGAGCAGGCAGCCCACTGCTGTCAGGGTGAACCGACCGATTCGGTCCCGCCCGACATCCCGGTCTACACCTGGAACCTTGCGGGATACCTGCCCGCCCACGGGCCGACGGGCCCGCACCGGCACACCTTCGGCGGCCTCACGGACGCCGCGTTCCGGCTGGTCGGCCTGATCGAGGCCGGCCGCGAGGCCGCCTGGCCGTGGACCGCCGAGCCGGTCTGATCCGCGAGGTGCAGGACCGGCCCGCTCCGTGAGGTGCAGGGCCGGCCTGCTCCGTGAGGTGTCCGGCCAACTCGTGGCTGTTCACGGCGGCGTGCGGTCGCAGGGCCGCGACGGTCTCCTCCGTGCGTCCGGCGCCGGCCAGCAGTTCGGCGATGTGCGGCGCCGCGTACGACGTGCCGCCCTCGGGGTGAGCCCGGACCCGCTCGATCGCTTCGTCGGCCCGTCCGCAGCTCTCCAGCAGTTCCGCGGTGGTCGTGGTGGCCGTTCACGAACCCGTGGCACGGTACGGGGCGAGGATCTCCAACGCCTGGGCCTGCGAGCCCTGTTCACCGAGCAGTCGCGCCCACCCCCGCGCGCAGCACCACTCCCCCGGGCCCGGTATTCAAGATCGGCGGCGTCCACGGTGACGTACCGTAGTGCCAGCCTCTGACACCGTGCCGATGCCCGGTGCGGAGGCGACGGCCACGGCCACGGCGCGATCATGAGTAGAAGTACTCATGACGCCCGGCGGCCCGCAGGAAAGGATCGGGGGATGACGACGCGAGCGAAGACGAGAGCCCGGCTCGGGATGCTGACGTTGGCGGTGACGTTCCTGTCGGCGACAGGGTGCGGAACCGAGCGGGCCGGGGATGCCGCCGACGCGTACCCGAGTTCGCGTCCGACGCCGACCGTCATATCCACACCCAGCACACCAGCCGACTTCCCCTGTCCCGGCGAGAGGCCCAGCTCCAGGCCTACGGAGCCCACAGCCGCCGCCACTCCCGCCTCGACCGGGCTGCCGGTCGACCACTACGCCGAGAACCACGGCTTCAGGGTGCCCATCCCGCTGCACGGCCAGAACCGCTGCAAGGGGCTCGCCGCCGTCGCGCGCGTCAAGGAAGCGCTGGAACCGCTGCGCGAGCGTGGCGACTTCGCCCCGGACAGCGTCCGCAGCGCGCTCACCGGCCTCGGCTACTCCGCCGGGAAGATGCAGGTGTACCAGGGCGGGTCGGCCGCCGGGGTCGGCTTCCTCATCGACATCGGCGTCTCTCCCTGGTGTGTGGAGGGCACGATGACCAGTGACTCCACCGAGGCGGACGCCTTCGGCGGCTACCCCGACGGCAGCAACTGCGAGCCCCCGAGCGGCGGCCACTGACCGGATCCCGACCCGGCGGGTCCGAAGGACGGCGAGGTCGTGCGCGACTACGCCGGCCGCCGCGGAGCACGCGTCGTGGGCCGGTCGGCCCGTCCTCTTCTTGAGACCGCCGCCGCCGGGGAAGGACATGTCCGCAGACCGCCGCCACCGGGAAGGGACATGCCCACACATGTTCACCACACAGCAGGAATGGGACCGCGGTTACGCCGACGGTCTCCGCTATCGCCGGCTCGGCGACAGCGAGCGCCTACTGCTGGCCGCTCACGCACCGGCCCCGGCCGAAGGACGGGCCCTCGACGTCGGCTGCGGGGTCGGTGAACTCGCAGCTCACCTGGCCGGTCTCGGCTACTCAGTGGACGCCGTCGACTGGTCCGCGACCGCTCTCGCCGAGGCCGGCACCCGCTACGGAGGGGCGGTCCGCTGGCTTCGCCTCGACATCGAAGGCGACGACCGGGGCCCCCTGCACGCCGACGGCTACGACCTGATCACCCTGCGGTTCGTGGCTCCGTTCCTCACCTCCCGCGACCGCACCCTGCACGCACTGGGCCACCAGCTGCGCCCCGGGGGCACTCTCGTGGTCATCACACCGCTCATCGCCGACACCCCGGCCCTGCGGCACGGCATCGCCCTCGGCGAGGACGACCTCGCGGCACTGCAGAACCGCTGGTCCACCGCCGAGCGTCACGACACCGAGGGGCTGGCTCTGATGTTCCTGCGGGGCCCGCTCCGGAGCGCGGCCACGCCTGACGGCCCGCCGACCGTCGCCGTACCGGGCGTGCCGTCCGGCGCGCGGGGCATCGAGGCCGCCGGGACCGCCGTCCCGCGCCAGCATCACTTCCATCTGCTGGGGCGCTACTACGGCCAGGTGGAGTCGGGGCGGAAGACCGTCGAGGTACGCGTCGCCACGCCGGAGAAGGCCGCCGTCGACGCCGGGGACACGATCGTCTTCCACGACCGGGACAGCGACCGGGAACTCGATGTCGTCGTGCAGCGGGTCACCCGGTACGACTCGTTCGAGGATCTCCTCGACGCGGAGGATCCGGCACGCGTCGATCCCGACGCGCCGCGCGAGGAACTGCTCGGCGCGCTCCGCGGCATCTACCCGCCGGACCGGGAAGCGCTGGGCCCGCTGGCCTTCGCGTTCGACCACCGGCCCGCGCGGCCCGGCCGGCCCATGCCGATGCCGCCGTCGCAGTACGTGCAGACCGTGCCCCACCACACGGTGTACGGCTGCCTGTACGTACGCGACGAGCACGACCGGCCCGTCCAGCTGCGCTCGGTGTACGGATCCCGGCACTGGCAGTTCCCGGGCGGCAATCTCGACACCCGGTCGGAGGACCCTCTCCAGACCGCCCGTCGAGAGACCGTCGAGGAGACCGGGCTCGAACTGGCCCTGGAAAGGCCGAGGTTGCTCTTGACGCACTTCCTGCACGCCGGTCCCCGACTGCCCCTGAACAAGGTCGGCTTCATCTTCGACGGAGGGCGCCTGAGCGCCGACCAGCTCCGCCGGATCCGCCTCGATCCCGCGGAGCACGACATGTGGGCCGTCCACGACCTCGCAGCGTGGCGGCAGTTGATGGCGCCGGGTGCGTTCACCCGCCTCGGCGCCGTCGAACGCGCCCGGCTCGGCGAAGGCCCGGCCTACCTCGTCACACACACCTGAACCGGATCGCACACCCTCGAAGCCGGACCGCAGCTCCACAACCACGGCCGAATGCCCCGCTCGACGGCCACCCTCACCAGATCAGGCACCAATAAGGGCCGTAGCGGCCGATCTCGATCCGGCCGCCTTGCGGGATCAGAGCCGGGTCAGGCGGTCCGACGGCCGCCAGCGAGCACGCCGGGTCGCCGACGGCTCCGGCAGCGGCCATCCGTCGGGCGGCGTCCACCGCCGCCCAGGTCGTGACCCAGGTCGTCGTCGCCGCTCCTCCGGCAGTGGCCGACGGCCTCGGTGTTCCTGGCACTGTCGGTGCGGCCGTTCGGGTGAGGGGGGCGGTGGGGACTGGTTCGGCTGTTCGGGTGGGGATGGGTGCGGGCGTCCGGGAAGGAGCCGGGGCGGTGGCTGCCGGGCGGATCGGTCGCGTCGTCGAGGACGACGGCCGGGGTGGGACCGGCGCTGCGGTGGGCAGTTCGGCGGGCACTCCGGTGGGCGTCGCGCTCGGGTACGGCGTCACGCCCGGGTACAGCGTCGCCCTCGGCGTGTGGGCGGCAGAGGGGGCGGCCGACGGAACGGCGGACGGGGCGGCCGTGGTCCGGAGCGGAATCGGCCCGATGCCGGTCGGTGCCGGAGGGACCACCAGCGGGACGGGAGAGACACCCGTCGGAGTCGGCGGAACGACCACCGGGACGGGAGAGACACCCGCCGGCACCGACGGAACGAGCAGAGGGACGGGAGAGACACCCGTCGGAGTCGGCGGAACGAGCAGAGGGACGGGAGAGGCGCCCGTCGGAGTCGGCGGAACGACCAGCGGGGCAGGAGAGACGCCGGCCGGTGCCGGTGGGACGAACAGTGGAACGGGGCCGGTAGCGGTCGGCGCCTGTGAAACGACCGGCGGGACGACCGGCGGCGCGGCACCGGTGGCAGTCGGTGCCGGAGGAACGACCGACGGGACGGGACGAGTCCCGGTCGGCGGCGGAGGAACGACCAGTGGGACAGGGCCGGTAGTGGTCGACGCCGGAGGGCCAACCGGCGGGACGGGCCCGGTGCCGGTCGGTGCCGGGGGGAAGCCTGGCGGGGCCGGTTGCCGGCTCGTCGCCGTCGGCCGGGGCGTCGTCGTGCCCGTCGGCGTACGGGACGGCGAGCCCGAGGGCTTGGGCTCGGGCTTGCGGGTGGGTATCGGGCTCATCGACGGCAGGGACAGGATGCCGGAGCGCGACGGCGTCGGGTGAGGCGTTCCGCCGCCGGACGACACCAGTGCCCAGATCCCGTAGCCGCCCACGACGAGCAGCGTCGCGCCGCCCGCGATCCATGGGGCCTTTCGCGCCGGGCGCCGGTGCCGATTCATGATTCTCACTGTCCAACCGATCCCCGACGGCCTCAACCGGGGATCCGACCCGGTTTCCGGCGAAAGTGACGCGCGGACGGGACGGTCGTCCCCGGCGATCGGGCAACCCCCGTACGGCTACTTGGAGTGGCCGTCTGCATACTCGTCGTGACTATGCTGCGCGTGGCACCGATCTCGCGGCGCCACGCGGACGGCACCGGGCACTCCGGCCCGTCCGCGACAGACGCAAGGAGTCAACCGAACATGTCGATCCCTGTCGTCGACGTCTGGGGCCAGGTCTCCCCCAAGGCCCGCTCCTCGTTCCCCCCCGCACCCGAGCCGCACGACGAATGGTCCCTCGTCGGCGGAACGGCCTGGATCTACTACAGCCCGCTGAACCGCAGGCAGCTCGTCAGGCCCGTCATCCTCTCCGACGGCTTCTCCGGCGGGTCGAGCAACCTCGACCAGCTCTGGCACGGCCTGGAGGAGAACGGTGACTACCGCTTCATCTCCGAACTCCACGCGACCGGCCGGGACGTGATCATCCTCGGCTACGACGACCGCACGGCGTCGATCGTGAACAACGCCGACACCGCCATCGAATGCATCCGCCGGGCCATCGGCGAGCGGGTGGGCCGGGCGAAGCTGGCCGTGGGCGGCTTCAGCATGGGCGGACTGGTCACCCGCTGCGCACTGGCCAGGATGGAGCACGACCCCTCCATGCCCGACCACGAGACGTCCCTGTACTTCTCGTACGACACACCCCACCAGGGCGCTTGGTTCCCCATCGCCCTCCAGGCCTTCACGCACTACGCGACGGACAAGTGGGGAGACTCCCCCGGCGTGGGTCCCCTGCTGCGTCAGCTGTCCGGGCTGCTCAACAGCCCCGCCGCACGGCAGATGGCCCGCTGGCACATCGAAAAGGTCGGCGCGACCCCGACCCAGTCGCCGGAGCGCGTGGCGTTCCTCAAGAAGCTCGACGAGCTCGGGGGTTGGCCGCGCAGCGTCCGCAAGATCGGTGTCGCCAACGGTGTGGCCACCGGCAACGGCAACGGTGTCAAGCCCGCCGCGACCGCTGTCAGGTGCGACGGTGGCACGCTGCACGACACCTGGCTCAAGACCCAGGCACAGGGCGACCAGGTCGTCGCGCGTCTGCAGCAGACGGACGACGCGGCCACATCGGTTCGCACCAGCGGACTGCCCGACATCGACGGAGCTCCCGGCGGCCTGTTCACCGTGCCGTCCCCCGCGGGCGACACCGGCAGCTTCGGCCTGGCCGCGGCCCTGATGGCGCTGCTCGGCAACACCCTGGACCAGGACGTCATCAGCACGTCCTGTTTCATCCCCAGCATCAGCGCCGTAGACGCCGGTGACATCGGCGACCAAAAGGCCCTCTACCGCCCGGTCACACCGGCGGACAGCGCACTCGACGCCATGCTGTGCGCCGGCCGCAACGAAGGACACACCTCCATGACCGAGGAACTCGGGGCATGGATCGTGAACGAGATCGTCGCCTGCGGGTGACCATCGGCTGATCACCGGGGTGGGCGGGTCCCACCACCGAAGACCCGCCCATCCCTCGGCCCGGGCGGCCGAGGGCGATATCCCGTGGCACGCCCGGCACCGGCTTGACTAGGTTCTGCGGATGCGGCAATTCGCGGACATCGAAGACCTGTCGGGGCTCGTGGGGGACGCGCTGGGCGCGGGATGTCACGTCGTCGCGGTGGACCGGTTGCGCGGGGGAAGCAAGAAGGGCGTGTACCGGGTCCGGCTCGACGGAACCCGCACGGCCGCCGTGATCGTCTACCGCTGGGCCGAGGCGGAGAACTACTGGCCAAGAGCACGCGAGGCGGACCCGGCGGACCCGTTCGCGCCGGCCTCCGGGCTGATCCCCTTCCTGACCGCGCAGCGCACCTTGGACAGCCTCGGGGCACGGGTTCCGCGGCTGCTGCTGGCCGATGACAGCCGGCGCCGCTGTCCGGCGGATGTCGCGGTGGTCGAGGACGTCCGCGGCGGCACGCTCGAAGGGCTCTTCGCGACCGATCCCGCGCGCGCCGCGCGAACGCTGGGCGAGCTCGCCGGGATGCTGGAAGTGATGCACCGTCATCAAAGCTCGCGCTACGGCAGGTTGGACCTGCTGGAGCGCGGCGGCTCCGCCGGCGAGGTCACCTGCGAGCAGCGGGTCCTCGAGCGAGCCCTGCAGGACCTGGCGGAGGCGGCGGGGCGCGACGGCCGCGTCGCGGCAGCCGGCACCGCACTGCGCGAGCGCCTGTACGAACTGGCCGACCGGGTGAGCCCGCGCACGGAGTACGGACTGGTCCACGGAGAACTCGGCCCCGACCACGTGCTGGTCGACGCCGAGGGGCACCCCGTCCTGATCGACATCGAGGGCCTGATGTTCTTCGACGTCGAATGGGAGCACGTCTTCCTCCGCCTCCGCTTCGGCGAGCGGTACCCCGCGCTGGCCCGGCCCGGTCTCGATCCACGGCGGCTCGACCTCTACCGGCTCGCGATGCGTCTGTCGCTGGTGGCCGGTCCACTGCGTCTCCTCGACGGCGACTTCCCCGACCGGGCGCTCATGCAGGGCATCGCGGAGCACAACACGCAGGAGGCGCTGGCGCTCCTGGCGACAGGATCAGGTCCCCGCCCTGCACACCACGGAACAGGGTCTTCGCGGGACGCCCGGTAGCGCCGTTCCGGCCGGACGGGCGTCAGCGGGGCCGGTAGTCGAGGGTTCCGAGAGGCCAGTGGGTGGTCAGCCAGGTGGTGACGGCCGCGTGCAGGGGTGCGTCCAGCCCGGCCTTGTCGGCACGGACCCAGGAGCGGACGTCGGTGTCGTGGTCGTCGCTGCGCGAGGGATAGATGTAGACGCAG
The DNA here is from genome assembly GCF_040296125.1 of Streptomyces sp. NPDC002265. Lineage (NCBI taxonomy): Bacteria > Bacillati > Actinomycetota > Actinomycetes > Kitasatosporales > Streptomycetaceae > Streptomyces > Streptomyces sp. NPDC002265. Next base: position 66,970 of record NZ_JBEOWS010000008.1, read on the forward strand.
CCGATCACCTCGCCGCCGGCCGGCTCGATGACGGTGTAGGTGAATCCACGGCGCCGGGCGAAGTCGTCCGCATGACGTTGCAGGTCGGCGAGGTTCGCCTCCAGGGACATCCCGTCCGCGGGGGGCCATGCGCGGCCCTGGAAGCCGGGGGTCGCCCTGATGTGCTCGATGCTGCTGGTCCAGGCCGCGTGGTCGGCGGCGTTGTGCCGGGGCCCCAACGGCTCCAGCCGGAACTGCGGGGTGGCCAGGTCCGCGGGAACGACGAAGTCCTCGGGTACGAAGGCACGGTCGTCGGTCATGGGACCGAGGCTATGGGGCCGGGCGCACGGGCTGCACCTCAATTCGGCCCCGCCCGGCGCGGTCCGACGTTGCGGGCGGGGGCGGTTCGGGTTCCAGGCGGCGGGCGAGGGCCACCCGGGAGCGTACGCCGAGGTGGGTGAAGATGTTGCGCAGGTGGTACTCGACGGTACGGGTGCTGATCGACAGCTGGCGTGCCACTTCGCGGTTGGTGGCGCCCTGGGCCACCGAGTGGGCGATGCGCTGCTGCTGCGGGGTGAGCAGCGCCAGCGGTCCGGTCCCGGACAGGGGGGCGGGCACGGCGGTGGGCGTCTCGCCGGCCGCTCTGAGCTCGGCGTCGGCCTGCTTCGTCCATACGTCGGCACCGCACTGATCGAACCCCATGACGGCATAGCGCAGTTGGGCGCGCGCTTCCACGAATCGGCGTCGGCGCCGCAGCCACATTCCGTACGCGAGATGGGTGCGGGCGTGCTCGTAGGGGCTGTCGACCTGCTCGTGGCGCGCCAGGGCCGCGGTGAAGAGGTCCTCGCTGTGCTCACCGTCGGCGACCAGGGCCCGGCAGCGCAGGACGACGGCCGGGGCCTGTGGATCCGCGCCGCGCGCGGCCCACCGGGCGTACTGGTCGATCAGGTCCGCCACGTCCTCGTCCGCGTCGTGGCCGGCCAGGACCGTGGCCTCGACGTAGCAGGGGACCGCCATCATCCACAGACCGAAATGGCCCTGGCGCGGCCCCTCGTGGACCAGGGGGGCCAGTCGCGCGGCGGCGTGTTCGGCGTTGCCGTGGCCCAGGTCGGCGCGGGCGCGGGCCCACTCGGCGAGTGTTCTCGTCTGGCCGAGGCCGTGGGCGTGGGCGATGTGCAGGGCCGACTGCGCGTGCGTGGCGACCTCGTCCGGGTCGCCCGCGATGGAGGCGGCCAGGGCGAGGACCGCGGACAGACCGGCGGTCACATTGCGTTGCGGGTGCTCGTCCGCCGCCTCCAGACCGGCCTGCGCGTGCACGCGGGCCTGGTGGTACCTGCCCTCGCGCAGTTCGGCGTAGGCGAGATGTTCCAGGACCCGGGGCAGGAACGTCGGCGTCGCCTCGCAGCGGGCGGTGGCCAGCGCGAGGCCGAGGACCTGCCGTGCCGCCGCGAGGTCACCCAGCATGAGCGCGATCGTGCCCGCGGACAGCAGCCGCGAGGTGTCCTGCTGCGCCCTCAGGACGGTCAGGATGGGGCCGAGCAGTGCGTTGGCGCGTACGAAGTCGCCGTGCAGGACGCTGTGCATGCCGTCGCGGTACGCGCGCCAGAACGCCTCGACCGGATCGTCGCGCTCGGCCGCAGGAGGCCTGCCGTCGGTGGGAGCGGTTGGTGGGCACAGCGCGTCGAGCGCGGTGAGGTAACCGTCGCGGTCGCCTGCCGACCAGGCGGCCAGGCAGGCGTGGACGGACGCCTCGCGCGAGCGGGCCACGTCGGTCGTCCGCAGGGCGCCCGCGGCGAGGAGCAACAGGTGGTGGGCGTCGGAGACGGGACCGTCGCGCAACAGCCGGATGCCGAACGCCATCTCCTCGTGCTCAGGCGGCAGTTGTCCGTCTCGCGCCGCGGAAGCGTCCCGCTGGCCGGGATCCGTGCCAGTTGACTCATGCCCCACGCGCACCACCGTTCCCTGTGGCCCCTCTGTGCGATGGTAGCGAGCGGCCGACCGGTGCGGGTCCGGTTCCACGGCATTGCCGACTGCCCATCCAGCAGGGGTGCGCCGGTGGCCGACCGGTGATTCCACCGATACGCGCGGGGCGCGGCGCTTCCTACGGTGCTGTTGCGCCCGGCGAACGGATCCCGTCCCGGGCGCTCGTACCACCGCCCGAGAAAGAGGAACCCCCCATGTCCCGTCATGCGTCACGGCGTCGTCTCACTCTCGTGTCCCTCGCAGGTGTCGGCGTTCTCACCGCGGCCGGCCTGTCCCTGCTGCCCTCCCTCGCGTCCGCGGCCCCGTGCCCTGATGTCGAGGTCGTCTTCGCCCGCGGCACCGGAGAGGCCCCGGGTCTCGGCATCACGGGAACCCCGCTCGCGAAGGACATCAAGAGTGCGCTGCCGGGCCGCACCGTGTCGTCGTACGCCGTCGACTATGCGGCGAACTTCTCACAGACGAGTGCCGGGCCCGGCGCCACCGACATGACCGACCGCGTCGTCTCCACCGCGGCCGACTGTGCCAACACGTCCTTCGTGCTGGGCGGTTACTCCCAGGGCGGCAGTGTCACCGACATCGCCCTGGGAATCCCCACCCGGCTGGGCACCGGCCGCACCATCCCCGCGAAGCTGGCCGGGCGGGTCAAGGCGGTGGTCGTCTTCGGCAACCCGCTGCGGCTGTCGGGCCGCACCATCGCCTCGGCCAGCGACGTGTTCGGCTCCAAGGCCAAGGAGTTCTGCAACACCGGGGACCCGGTCTGCGGCAACGGCCGCAACGGCGCCGCGCACCTTACCTATCACGTCAACGGCAGTGTCGAGCAGGGCGCCCGGTTCGCCGCCGAGCGGATCGGCCGGGGCTGAGCCGTCGACGGGGCATCCCCGCAAGGGCTCACCGCGATACGACGGAGAATGCGCCGGGCGCCGGTTCGGGGTGAGCAACCCCGTCCCGAACCGGCGGTAAGTCCCGGGCCCGGACCCGGTGCTCGGTATCGTCAAGATCATGACGAATTCGCCGCGTCCCGAAGTCCTGCGCTACACCGCCTTCTCCAGCGACCCCGAGGGCGGGAACCCCGCGGGCGTCGTCCTGGACGCCACCGCCCTGGACGACAGCGACATGCTGGCCATCGCCGCCGACCTCGGATACTCGGAGTCCGCGTTCCTCACCCCGGCCCCTGCGGGTCCCGGCGGCCGGGAGGGAGGGGCGTACGGCATCCGCTACTTCAGCCCCAAGGCCGAGGTGCCGTTCTGCGGGCATGCCACCGTCGCGGCCGCCATCGCGCTCGCCGAACGGACCGGGCCCGGCGAGCTGATGTTCGCCACACAGGCCGGGACCGTACCGGTGGAGGTGACCCAGGAGGGCGGGACGCTGCGGGCCACGCTCACCAGCGTCGAACCGCACCTCGAGGAGATCACCGGGGCCGACCTGGACGAGGCGCTCGCCGCACTCGACTGGCCGGCCGCCGATCTCGACCCGGCCTTCCCGCCCCGCATCGCGTTCGCCGGTAACCGCCATCTCGTGCTCGCGGCCGCGACCCGCGCCCGACTCGCCGATCTCGCCTACGACTTCGCACGCCTCGAAGCCCTGATGCACCGCCTGGACCTGATCACGGTCCAGCTGGTGTGGCGGGAGTCGGCCGGCGTCTTCCATGTGCGTGATCCGTTCCCGGTCGGCGGTGTCGTGGAGGACCCGGCGACCGGCGCGGCGGCGGCCGCGTTCGGCGCGTACCTCCGTGAGCTCGGCCTTGTCCCCGAGGACGCCGTCCTCACCCTGCACCAGGGCGCGGACCTGGGCCGCCCCGGCGAGCTCACGGTGACGCTGCGCGCGGGAGATCCCCGGGTCCGCGTCAGCGGCGCGGGAACGCGCATCGGCTGACCGACCGGACCGATCCGGCCAAACCGACCGTTCCGTCGTCGACGGTTCATCCGTCGGCACATACGGCTTGTTCTCGATCGCGGGGCGTGGCACCGTC
>NZ_JBEOWS010000009.1:0-64634 GCF_040296125.1 Streptomyces sp. NPDC002265
GACTGGTTGCCGTGCCGCAACGCCGCACGGTTTCCGGTCGGGAATCCGTGGCTTCCTGTTTCTTCGCGCTGTGCCAGAACGGGTTCTGGTCTTACCGGCGCTCCGCAGGCCGATGCCGCCAGTCCGGCGGCCTGTCTGACGTTGAGTGCGGCATTGTGGTCACGGTCGTGGAGGGTGCCGCAGGCGGTGCAGGTCCATTCCCGGATGCCGAGGGGTTTGGGTCCGTCCACGGCGCCACAGGTGGAACAGGTCTGCGAGGTCGGTGTGAACCGGCTGATCTGGACCAGGGTGCGCCCGTACCGTCCCGCCTTGTACTCCAGCATGTTCACGAACGACGCCCAGCCCGCATCATGGACGGACTTGGCCAGCCTGGTGCGGGCCAGCCCCCGGACCGACAGGTCTTCCACGGCGATCCCTTGGTTCTCGGAGATCAGCCGAGTGGAGAGCTGATGGTGGAATTCGCGGCGTGCGTCGGCCGCCTTGGCGTGAGTGCGGGCGACCTTGAGGCACGCTTTGTCCCGGTTCTTCGATCCCTTCTGCTTACGGGACAGCTCCCGCTGGGCCTTCTTCAGTTCCTTCTCCGCCCGGCGCAGGAACCTCGGAGAGTCGATCTTCGTACCGTCCGAGAGAACCGCGAAGTGGGTCAGGCCAAGGTCGATACCGACCGTCTGGCCGGTGTCGGGCATCCGGGTGGCATCGGCGGCGGGGTCGGTGTCGATGACAAAGGAAGCGAAGTACCGCCCGGCCGCGTCCTTGATCACGGTGACGGAGGCTGGTGTGGCGGGCACGGCGCGGGACCATTTCACCTTCACCGCGCCGATCTTGGGCAGGCTCAGCCGGCCGCCGTCGGTAATCTTCCAGCGGGCGTTGGCCGTGAACCGGACCGACTGCCGGGCGTCCTTGCGGGACTCGAAGCGGGGCGCACCCAGTTTCGGGCCCTTGCGGATGCCCCGGAGGGAGGCGAAGAAGTTCTTGTAGGCCTGTTCGGCGTCGCGCAGGGACTGCTGGAGTACCACCGCGGAGACCTCGCCCAGCCAGGACCGTTCCTTCGTCCGCTTCGCCTGAGTGATCAGCTTCTGGGACAGCTGCCCGGCCGTCGGGAACGGCCGCCCCGCCTTGCGGGCGTCCTCACGGGCCCGGACCGCGTCGTTGAACACGACTCGGGCGCACCCGAACGCCCTGGACAGTGCTGCCTGTTGAGGAGCGTCGGGGTACAACCTGAAGGCGTACCGCAGCTGCATGACGAGCACACTAGGCATATCGAACCCGTGCCGCCACCGAGAACATACGAGCGACCTGTCACCGGCAGAGTCCGGCCCCGCCGGAACGCCACCACGAGATTCGCTTCACCCTCAGCCTGAAGGCCGGAGCACTGCGAATGAGTACTGGACTGGTAGCCGTACTCATGCCGGCGCCCGCTCGGTGGCGCGACGATGGGGCCCTCGCCGACAAGGAGCCCGCCGATGCCGACTGCTCGTCTCCTCCCCCGCCGTGTCCCGCCCGTCCTGTTCGCCGCCGTGGCGGTGGCCGGTCTCGCCGTGTCCGGCTGGCATCCGCGCGAGCGGACCACCTGGTTCCTGGAGACGGTGTGGGTGTTCGTCGGGCTGCCGCTGGTCGTGATCACCTGGCGCCGGTTCCCGCTGACCGGCCTGCTGTGCGGTCTGCTGGCGGCGCACTCGCTGGTGCTCGCGCTCGGCGGTCACTACACCTACGCGCAGGTGCCGCTCGGCGACTGGGTGCGGGACACCTTCGGACTGGACCGTAACCCCTACGACCGGTTCGGCCACCTGATGCAGGGCTTCGTCCCGGCCGTGCTGGTGCGGGAGCTGCTCAGCCGCACCTCGCCGCTGCGCGGCAGCCGCTGGCTGGCCCCGCTGACCGTGTGCGCCTGTCTCGCCTTCAGCGCCCTGTTCGAGATGTTCGAGTGGGCGGCGGCGGTGATCGGGGGACATTCGGCGGACGCCTTCCTGGCCACCCAGGGCGATGTCTGGGACACCCAGTGGGACATGTTCTGCGCGCTGATCGGTGCCACCGTCTCGGTGCTGCTGCTCGGGCGCGTGCACGACCGGCAGCTGGCCGCGCTGCGGCTCAGCGGGTCGTGTGACGACGACGCGCCCACAGCGGCAGCACGTACCAGCACAGCGCGTACCAGATGACCACGGCCGCGACCAGGTAGGGCACGCAGTCGGAGTGGGTCGCCACCCGCAGGATCAGCAGCAGGGAGGCGGTCATGGTGAGGAGCAGCAGCAGGAGTCCGACGAAGGTCATCCGGGAGGCCAGCCGCACCGCCCGGGGCTTGACCCGGCGGCCGGACACGACCCGGTGCAGGGACACCGGACCGATCAGGGCACCCGTCGCGGCGGCGCCGAGGACGACGGTCACGACATAGATGACCCGGTCGGTGTGGGCGAGCTGGGCGTACTTCGGGGTGAAGACGACGGTGAGCAGAAAGCCGAACAGGATCTGCACGCCGGTCTGGGCCACCCGGACCTCCTGGATCAGCTCCTGCCACATCCGGTCCGCCCGTTCGTCCTCGCTCTCGTCGCGCCCGCTGCGTCTGCCCGTCCCGTCCACGCCGTCCGACATGATGCCTCCCTGCTCCGGCCGCCGCTGCCGTCCTGCTCCGTGTTCCCCCGGGTGCCGCTCCCGTCACGGCGGTGACGGTGCGGCACCGGTCCGGAACCCGGTGCGTTTGCGACCGCGGCGAGCGACAAGGCGGATCTCATGAGTGATTCCAGCAAGGACGTGAACGCGCACGCGGCGGCCGCGGCACACGGGCGGCAGACCGCGGATCGGCTGACGGCCCCGGCCGCGCGCACCGCGAAGGCGATGGCCGCGCGGACGGACGACGCCACGTCGGCGGCCAAGGGCGCCGTGAGCCGGGCGGCCGACGCGACGAGCGGACTGGCCCATTCGGCGGCGAAGGGGGTCGAGACCGGGCGCCAGGCGATCGTCACCTCCGCCGGGCAGGTCACGGCCACGGCCCGGACGGCCTGGACGGCGGTCGCCCGGCGCAAGCTCACCGCCGCCGGGGTGGGCGCCGGACTGACCGCGCTGACCACCGTCTCCTATCTGGCCGGACGCCGCTCGCAGCGGCAGGCCCACGGACCGCTGACCCGGCTGACCGGCGGACGGATCTGAGCCGCGGCACCGAAGGCGCGGGGCGGGTCGGGGCATCGAGTGTCCCGCCCCGCGCCCGGTGCGGCGGATCAGCGGTCCGCGGGGACTACCAGCGGCCTTCCACCTGGTCCTTGATCCGGCGGTCGTAGAGCTCGCCGATCGCGGTGAGCGTCGCCTCGGACAGCTCCGGCAGCTTGGCCGCGGTCGCGTTGGCGCGCGCCTGCTCGGGCGAGCGGGCACCGGGGATCACGGTGGTCACACCGGGCTGCTGGATGATCCAGCGCAGCGCCAGCTGGGCCGGGGTGTACCCCTCGGGAGCGAGGGCCGCGAACTCCGCGGCCGCCTCGACGCCCGTCGTGAAGTCGACCCCGGAGAAGGTCTCGCCCTGGTCGAAGGCCTCGCCGTGCCGGTTGTAGGTGCGGTGGTCGTTCGCGGCGAAGACCGTGTCCTTGGTGTACTTGCCCGACAGCAGGCCGGAGGCGAGCGGTACCCGGGCGATGATGCCGACGCCCGCCGCGCTCGCGGCCGGGAGCACCTCGCGCAGCGGCTTCATGCGGAACGGGTTGAGGATGATCTGCACGCTCGCCACGTTCGGCCGGGCGATCGCGGTCAGCGCCTCCGCGCAGGTCTCCACACTGACCCCGTACGAGGCGATGCGCTCTTCCTCGACCAGGGTGTCGAGGGCGTCGAAGACCTCGTCGGAGGAGTAGACGGGCGTCGGCGGGCAGTGCAGCTGCACCAGGTCGATGCGGTCGACGCCGAGGTTGCGCCGGGAACGGTCGTTCCAGGCCCGGAAGTTGTCCAGGACGTAGTTCTCCGGGATCTGGTCGACCCGGCGGCCCATCTTGGTGGCGACCTCCACGTGCAGGTCCGGCCGGCCGCTCAGGAAGGCGGCGACGGTCTGCTCGCTGCGCCCGTCGCCGTACACGTCGGCGGTGTCGAAGAACGTCACTCCCGACTCGGCCGCCGCCTCCAGTACCGCGAGGGCTTCCTTGTCGTCCACGTCGCCCCAGTCGGCGCCCAGCTGCCATGTGCCGAGGCCGACGACGGATGCGTGCCGGCCCGACCTTCCGAATTCGCGCTCGTCCATGCCGCCAGTCTGTCATCCGTCACACCCTGACGTGGAACAGGCGCCTCCGTACCCTCCTGCCGGTGCCGCCCCCGCTTGCGGGCCGAAGGCCTTCGGAAGGCGTCAGGGCGTCAGCTGAGCCTGTACGGCCGGGGCGTAGCGGTCGACGAGCTCGTCGAGCCGGGCCGCCCGGAGTTCCGCGCCCCGGGCGATGCCGAACATCACCCCGAGGCCGAGCAGGGCGGCCAGGGCCAGTTCGGCGCGCAGCCCGGCGTCGGGGCCGTCCAGGCGGGCGGCCAGCCGGGCGGTGACCTGGCTGCGGAAGTTGGCGCGCAGCACGTCGCCGTGTTCTCCGTGCAGGGGCGCGAAGACGATCCGCAGCACGGGGTCCGCGCCCCGCTCGACCTGGCTCTCCAGGACGTACCGGACCATGTGGCGGCCGAGTTCGGGTACCGGGGCGTCCAGCAGGCCACCCGCGTCGGTCTCGAAGGACATCACGCGGGCGAACAGGGCGTCCTTGTTGCCGAAGTACTTCAGGATCAGCGGCGGGCTCACCCCGGCGCGCTCGGCGACCGCCTTGAGCGTGATGTCGGCGTGGGCGTGCCGGGCCAGCAGGTACCGGGCCGCGCGCAGGATGACCGCCTTGGTCGCCTCGGCGTCCCGGCGGCCGGAGGCGGGAGCGGGATCCGACGGCGGGGCGGGATCGGAGGGCGTGGTGCGCACGGCACTCATGCTCCCTCCTTCACCCCGTCCCGTGCCGACCGGGTCCCGCCCCGGGTCCGCCGGCCGCCGTCGGAGGACCGGTCGCCGGGGATGGTCAGCGCCACGGCGCTCGCTACCAGGGCGACCGTGCCGGCGATCGAGAACGCCATCAGATAGCCGTGCAGCGTCGGCACCGGGATGCCGCCGACGGGGCTGGTGTGCCGGACCAGCACGGCCGCGACGGCGGCGCTGGAGACGGCCTGGCCGATGGTGCGCATCAGGACGTTGACGCCGTTGGCGGAGGCGGTCTGCTCGGCGGGCACGGCATGCAGGATCAGGGACGGCAGCGCGGAGTACGCGAGAGTCGTACCGGTCGCCACGACCGCGGCGCCCACCATGATCATCCAGAGTTGGTGGCTGTCCGCGATGCGCACCGCGTAGCCCGCGGCGATCACGGCGGTCCCGAGCGCCAGCGTGACGCGTGGTCCGCGGGCCGCGGAGATACGGGCCGAGAGCGGAGAGAACAGCAGCATGATGATCCCGCTCGGCAGCAGGACCAGTCCGGTCTGGACGATGGTCAGGCCGAGCCCGTACCCGGTGGCCTCGGGCGCCTGCACCAGCTGGGCCGTCACCAGGGTGTTGGCGTAGAAGGCGAACCCGGTCAGCAGGGCGGCCGCGTGGGACAGGCCCACCTTGGGGCGGCTCACCAGCCGCAGATCCACCAGCGGCTGACGGGCGCGCAGCTGCTGGCGGCACCACAGGCCGAGGACGACGGCCGCGGTAAGGAAGAGTCCCGTGATCCGCGGGCTGCCCCAGCCCCACTGGCCGCCCTGGGACACGCCCAGCAGCAGGCAGATCAGTCCGACGGCCAGCCCCAGCGCCCCGGCGACGTCGAACCGGCCGGGCGAGCGGACGGGCGACTCGGGCACCGCCCACCGGATCAGCGCGACGCCGGACGCGCCCAGCGCCGACGTCACCCAGAACATGACGTGCCAGTTGGTGAACTGCACGATCAGGGCAGCGGCCGGCAGGCCCAGGGCCGCGCCGATGCCGACGGTCGAGCTCATCAGCGCCACCGCGGAGCCCCGGCGCTCCGGGGGCAGTTCGTCCCGCAGGATGCTGATCGACAGCGGTACGACGGCGGTCGCGGCGCCCTGGAGGGTGCGGGCGGCGATGAGGACGCGGATGTCGGAGGTGAGGGCGCAGGTCACGGAGCCGAGGGTCATCAGGCCGAGAGCCGCGAGCAGCACCCCTCGTTTGCCGTACATGTCGCCTGCCCGGCCGAGCACCGGGGTGAGCACGGCGCCCGACAGGAGGGTCGCCGTGACCATCCAGGAGACCGTGCCCGGCGCGGCTCCGGTGAGCCGGGGAAGGTCCGGGAGCAGCGGTACGACGACCGTCTGCATGACGGCCATGAGGGTGCCGCCGAAGGCGAGCACCGGGATGGTCAGCCGTGCCCGCAGGCTCCCGGAACCACCGGCCGGGGGCCCGCCGACCGGGGCGGACGGGTCGGATATCGGGGCGGACGACGCCATGAGCACTCCAGTGGCCGACGCAGAAAGTATATAAGTGAATGGCCATTCACCCTATCGGTGAATGGCCATTCACCCAACTCCGGCACCGGTTCCCAGGGGGCTATTCGCGGCCGGACAGCACCCGCGCGTGCACGCTCCGCGCGACCTTCGGGCCCAGCCAGCGCTTGAGCCGTCGCAGCGCCTGCGACTGCGCGGCCGCGCGGTCGATCCGGTAGTAGAGCTGGGGCGGCACATAGGGCAGCAGAGGTGAGTGACGCTGGCCGAGCAGGGCGAACATCCGCTCCGGGGGCAGGTCGATGTAGCGGGTCAGGTTCTCGTACCACTGGGCGCTGTAGCGGGCCGCGCTCTGCACGGAGAGCAGGGCCGCCCGGCGTTCGCGCTCGTAGTGGGCCAGCGCCTGCGGGAGCCCGGTGTGCTCGCGCAGCGCGGCGGCGAGCGCCATGGAGTCCTCCAGGGCGAGGGTGGTGCCTGCGCCGATGGAGTAGTGGGTGGTGTGGGCGGCGTCGCCCAGCAGGACGAGGTTGCCGCGGTGCCAGGTGCGGTTGGTGAGGGTGCGGAAGGTCAGCCACTGGGCACCGCCGTCGCCCGAGACACGGCCGATCAGCGGGTGCCCGTCCAGGACGTGGGCGAAGAGCTTCTCCAGCAGGGCCGCCCCTTCGGACTCGCTCACCCGGTCGAGCCCGAGGCCCGTCCAGGTCTCCGGGGCGCATTCGATCACGCAGGTGCTGTGTCCGGGGCCGAAGGGGTAGCCGTAGCACCAGATCCAGCCGTGCGCGCTCTCCACGAAGGCGAAGGTGAAGGAGTCGAAGACCTTGGTGGTGCCGAGCCAGGTGTAGGTGTTGCGGCCCGCCGTAAGTTCCGTGCCGAAGTGTCCGGCGTGCGCGGTGCGCAGGGTGCTGCGCACCCCGTCGCCGGCCACGACGAGGTCGGCGTCGGGCAGCCGCTCGGGGGTGATCTCGTGCGCGAACTCCAGCCGCACCCCGAGGGAGCGGGCACGGGCGGTGAGGATCTCCAGCAGCCGGTGGCGGCCGATGCCGTGACCCGCGTCGCCGGGCCTGCGGGTCGACAGGTCCCGCACATGGGCGACGCCCTGGTGCCAGCGGACGGAGCTCTCCTCGACGGCGCGCGCCGACTCGGGGTCGTGGGCGTGGAGCTTGTCGAGCAGTTCACGCCAGTACGTGACGCCCCAGCCGTAGGTGGAGCCCTCGGGGTCGCGCTCGTAGACGGTGATGCCGTGGGACGGGTTCTGCCCTTTCAGCAGGATCGAGAGATACAGGCCGGCGGGCCCGCCTCCGACACAGGCGACCTTCACGCGCACCCCTAGGAATTACCCAAAGCGGTCAGTTGACGACGCACAGTAGCAGCCCGGACGTCCGGGTTCCGGCCACCCGGATCACGCCAGTCTCGCGAGGTGAGCCAGGCCACGCGCAGGCCGCACCCCCGTGAAAGATCATCCGAATCCGGCCCGCCGAGGGGAGGATTTCCCCCTTCCGGGGGGTCGGGGACGCCCATGACAGCAAGATCATCTTCGTTCAACCTTGCATGACATGTGGCTACTTGTCCTGATCGCAGCCAACCGTCCCGAAGCGATTTCTCCCGCTCTGAACCGAACCGATAGGCATACAGGGTCGTCAACCGAACTCACCTGGGAGGTCCCGTATGCCGGAACTCAGCCGACGCCGTGCGCTCACCGCCGCGGCCGCCCTCGCCGCCGCGGCCGGCGCCACGACCGTCGTCGCCGCCGGGCCGGCCGCCGCCGACGCTCACGACCACGGCCTTCCCGAACCCTTCGACGAGGTCTACAAGGGCCGCCGGATACAGGGCCGGGCGGCGGCCGGCGGCGGCCATCACCACGGGGGCGGCCACGGCGACGGATACGCGGTGTTCGTCGACGGCGTGGAACTGCACGTGATGCGCAACGCCGACGGGACCTGGATCAGCGTCGTCAGCCACTACGCCCCGGTGGCCGATCCGCGCGCCGCCGCGCGTGCCGCGGTCGACGAACTCCAGGGCGCCCGGCTCGTCCCCTTCCCCGCCAACTGACTTCGCCACGCAAGCACTTCGGGAGCACCCGCACATGACCGTCCGCAAGAACCAGGCGAGCCTGACCGCCGACGAGAAGCGCCGTTTCGTCGCCGCCGTCCTCGAACTCAAGCGCAGCGGCCGCTACGACGCCTTCGTCACCACGCACAACGCCTTCATCGTCGGCGACACCGACAACGGCGAGCGCACAGGCCACCGTTCGCCGTCCTTCCTGCCCTGGCACCGCAGATTCCTGCTGGAGTTCGAGCGGGCGCTCCAGTCGGTGGACCCCTCGGTGGCGCTGCCGTACTGGAACTGGTCCGTCGACCGTTCCGCGCGGGCCTCGCTGTGGGCGCCGGACTTCCTCGGCGGCACCGGACGCAGCATGGACGGCCGGGTGATGGACGGCCCGTTCGCGGCGTCCGGCGGGAACTGGCCGCTCAACGTCCGTGTGGACGGCCGGACTTATCTGCGGCGCTCACTCGGCACCGGGGTGCGCGAACTGCCCACGCAGGCCGAGGTCGACTCCGTGCTGGCGATGACGACGTACGACATGGCGCCCTGGAACAGCGGCTCGGACGGTTTCCGCAACCATCTGGAGGGCTGGCGCGGGGTCAATCTGCACAACCGGGTCCATGTCTGGGTCGGCGGTCAGATGGCGACCGGGGTGTCCCCGAACGACCCGGTGTTCTGGCTGCACCACGCGTACATCGACAAGCTGTGGGCCCAGTGGCAGCGCAGGCACCCCGCCTCCGGCTATCTGCCCACCGGCGGGACACCGGACGTCGTGGACCGCGACGAGCGGATGAAGCCGTGGAACGACACGTCCCCGGCGGATCTGCTCGACCACACCGCCCACTACACCTTCGACACCGAGTGACCGACTGACCGAGCGACCGACCCGGTCCGCGGCGTCCGGTCCCCGGCCGGGGTCCGGACGCCGTCCGGGCATGGGACGGCGTCCGCGGACGGCCCCGTGGTCAGCCGGCTCCGGCGGTCCGGCACTCCGGGTGGCCCCAGCCCTGGTCGTTCTTGGCGATCGGCTCGCCGGCCGCGTACGGGCGTCCGCAGACACAGCGGCCGGGGAACTTCGCCTTGATCGTCCGCGCGGTGCCGCCGGAGCGCGCCCCGGCGGACTTGCCCGCGGCGGACTTGCCCGCCGGGCGTGCGGAGGAGGGACGGCGGCGCGGCGCGCCGGAGGGCGGGGTGTCGGGCGACGGCGGCGGCTCGGGCGAGCCGAGCGCGCTGCCCGCGGCCTCCTGGACGATCGCCGCCTGGCTCGCGGCGCGGTCGGCGAAGTCGTTGAGCGGGTCTCCGTCGACCTGGTGGGCCGGCACGTACCGGAACTCGACCGAGCGGCCGTCGAGAAGCGCGTCGATGCGTACGACGAGCTCCTGATTGGCGACCGGCTTGCCCGCGGACGTCTTCCAGCCGTTGCGCTTCCAGCCGGGCAGCCAGGTGGTGACCGCTTTCATCGCGTACTGCGAGTCCATCCGGATCTCCAGCGGAAGTCCGGGGTCGGTCGCCGCCAACAGGCGCTCCAGGGCGGTGAGTTCGGCGATGTTGTTGGTCGCCCTGCCCAGCGGCCCGGCTTCCCAGCGGGCCGGGGTCTGCGCCTCGTCGGCGACGACCCACGCCCAGCCCGCCGGTCCCGGGTTCCCCTTCGAAGCCCCGTCGCACGCGGCCACCACACGTTCAAGCATGGTCTCGATCATGCCACGCCCAGCCGCCGCTCCGGGCCACGGTGCACAAGCTCACAAGCTCGGCGGTTCAGGAGACTTCCGTGCTCTTCGGCATCTCCCCGGCCGTCCTGGTGATGTCGATCACCGAGAAGTTCGCCCCCTGCGGGTCGCTGAGCGCCGCGAACCGGCCGAACGGGCTGTCCATCGGCCCGAACCGCAGCACCGCACCGTGCTTGGTGGCCTTCGTGACGGCCTCGTCGCAGTCGGCGACGGTGAAGTAGACGTTGATGTACGAGGGCACCTCGGGCGGGAAGTCGTCCGTCATCTTCATCCGGCCGAGGACCGTCTCGTCGCCGAGGTCGAACATGCGGAAGTCGACCGCGTCGTCCTGCAACTGCTTCGCCGTGTAGCCGAAGACCGCCGGGAGGAACGCGTCCGTCTTCGCGGGCTCACGGGTGAAGACCTCGGCCCAGCAGTAGGCGCCGGGCTCGGCGGTCGCCTCGAAGCCCGTGTGCACACCCCCCTGCCAGACGCCGAAGACGGCGCCGCCGGGCTCGCGGGCCAGGCACATGGTGCCGAACTCGCCGACCTGCATCGGCTCCATCAGCACCTCCCCGCCGTTCTCCCGGATCCGTGCCGCGGTGGCGGCGGCGTCCGGCGAGGCGAAGTACAGGCACCACTGCGACTGCCCCTCCTGGCCGGGCATGGGAGGTACCACCGCGGCGACCGCCTTGCCGTCCGCGTAGGCCTGGGTGTAGTTGCCGTACTCCGACGACGACTCGCCGAAGGTCCAGCCGAGGACGTCGCCGTAGAAGGTCTTGGCGCCCTCCACGTCGCTGAACATCGCATCGGCCCAACACGGGGTTCCCTCAGGTGGTACGGCCATGGCTGCGGACCTTTCGGCTCGGTGGCATTGTCCGGCTCCTCACGCTAGCCATCGGCCGGTTTCATCGCGCGCCGAACACGCCTCTCCGTTACACACTGGAAGGAATACGGACGGATACGGGCGGACACGGCCGCACCCGGGCGCAGACGGGCGCGGACGGGCCGCCGCGGCGGACGGAGCGCGGGATGGCGGACGCGACGATGCCGGCCTGGGCGGTGGTCGCGCCGGGGCCGCTCGGGGACGGACCGCTCCGGCTGACCGAGAAGCCGGTCCCGGTCCCGGCGGACGACGAACTGCTGGTGCGGGTGCGGGCCTGCGGGGTGTGCCGGACCGACCTGCACGTCACCGAGGGCGATCTGCCGGTGCACCGGCCCGGGGTGACGCCCGGGCACGAGGTGGTGGGCGAGGTGGCGGGCCTCGGCACGGCGGTGCGCGGCTTCGCGCCGGGCGAGCGGGTGGGGGTGGCCTGGCTGCGGTACACCGACGGCACCTGCGCGTACTGCGCGCGCGGCGCCGAGAACCTCTGTCCGGCCTCGCGGTACACGGGGTGGGACGCCGACGGCGGCTACGCGCCGTACACGACCGTTCCGGCCGCGTTCGCCCACCGGCTGCCGGACGGCGTCGACGACGTGGCGCTCGCGCCGCTGCTGTGCGCGGGAATCATCGGCTACCGGGCGCTGCGGCGCGCCGCGCTGCCGCCGGGCGGACGGCTCGGGCTCTACGGCTTCGGCGGCAGCGCCCATCTGTGTGCGCAGCTCGCGCTGGCGGAGGGGGCCACCGTGCATGTGCTGACCCGGGGTGCCGCCGCGCGCCGGCTGGCGCTGGAGCTCGGGGCGGCCTCGGCCCGGGACGCCTACGACATGCCGCCGGAGCCCCTGGACAGCGCCGTCCTGTTCGCCCCCGCCGGCGAACTGGTCCCGGTCGCGCTGCGGGCCCTGGACCGGGGCGGGGTGCTGTCGATCGCCGGTATCCATCTGAGCGACGTGCCCGCGCTGCACTACGAGAGCGAGCTGTTCTACGAGAAGGAGGTGCGCAGCGTCACCTCCAACACCCGTGCGGACGCGCGGGAGTTCCTGGCCCTGGCCGCCCGTCACCGGGTGCGCGCGACCACGCACGTCTATCCGCTGTCGCGGGCGGACCGGGCGCTGGCGGACCTCGCGGCAGGGCGCTTCGACGGGGCCGCGGTCCTGGTGGACGACCTCTCCTGACCTCTCCTGTTCCCGCCGGGCCGCGCCCTGCCCCTCGTGGCCACTCCCGACACCGCTGTTCACACAGCCGTTCCGGCGCACGGAAGCCCACAAGACACCCCTTCCGCCTCATTCGGGATGTTTGACCATCAGCTGTGCAAATCCGCCCCTCTTGCGCCGTACCCCTCCGCCGTCCCGGCTGTTTGGCTTGGTCCAGCGCACGGCCCACCCGGGCACCGACGACCCTTCCGCTCACCCTTGTCCGATCCTCCGGGAGAGAATGTGTCCACTCCGGACAGTGCCACCGGTCCCGTCACCGACGAGCCCGTACCCGAGCCCTCCGCCGACGCACCCCTCACCAGCCTCAGCACCCGGGCGGCGCGTCAGCTCGCCACCACCACCAAGTCGGCGCCGCAGATGCAGGCGATCAGCTCGCGCTGGCTGCTGCGCGCGCTGCCGTGGGTGGACGTCAGGGGCGGCACCTACCGGGTGAACCGGCGGCTGACGCTGCGGGCCGGCCGGGGCCGGGTGCAGTTCGAGCAGAACGGCGCCGACGACATCAGGGTCGTCCCCCAGACGCTGACCGAGCTGCCGACCCTGCGCGGCTACGGCGACCTGGAGGTCCTCAAGGAGCTCGCCTCCCGCTTCCGGCTCCGCAGGGTGCGGGCCGGCCAGGTCCTGTTCGAGGCCGGGCAGCCCATGACGGAGGCCTATCTCATCGTCCACGGCCGGTTCACCCGGTTCGCGGCCGGCAAGTACGGCGAGGAGGAGATCCTCGGGGTCGTCAGCGGCGGCGACCAGCTGGGGGACGAGGGCATCGGCCGGCCCGACCCGCTGTGGCTGACCTCGGTACGGGCGGAGACGGCCGGGGTGCTGCTGACCCTGCCCTGGGACATCGTCCAGGACCTCACCGAGCGGGCGCCCAGCCTCGCCGCACACCTGCGGGCCTACGCCGAGCGGCAGGAACGGCCCATGAACCGCAAGGGCGAGGCCGACGTACCGCTCCAGGCCGGTCATACCGGCGAGCCGACGCTCAGCAGCGGTTTCGTGGACTACGACCTCGCGCCGCGCGAGTACGAACTGTCGCTCACCCAGACGGTGCTGAAGGTCCACACCCGGGTCGCCGACCTCTACAACCAGCCGATGGACCAGACCGAGGAGCAGCTGCGGCTGACCGTCGAGGAGGTCCGCGAGCGCCAGGAGTGGGAGCTGGTCAACAACCGGGAGTTCGGGCTGCTGCACAACGCCGACTACGGGCAGCGCATCAGCACCTTCACCGGCCCGCCGACCCCGGACGACATGGACGAGCTGCTGTCCATGCGCCGCAGGACCAAGCTGTTCCTCGCCCATCCGAAGGCTATCGCCGCCTTCTTCCGGCAGTGCAACCGGCGCGGTCTGGTGCCCGGCTCCGCGAACGTCGACGGGCACGAGATCCCGGCCTGGCGGGGTGTGCCGATCTATCCCTGCAACAAGCTGCCGATCAGCGACCAGCACA
Source organism: Streptomyces sp. NPDC002265 (assembly GCF_040296125.1). Taxonomy (NCBI): domain Bacteria; kingdom Bacillati; phylum Actinomycetota; class Actinomycetes; order Kitasatosporales; family Streptomycetaceae; genus Streptomyces; species Streptomyces sp. NPDC002265. The sequence goes on from NZ_JBEOWS010000009.1 coordinate 13,699, forward strand.
CCAGCAGCATCGTGGCGCTGCGCACCGGGGAGTCCGACCAGGGGGTCGTCGGCCTGTACCAGACCGGACTGCCGGACGAGTTCCAGCCGGGGCTGAACGTGCGGTTCATGGGGATCGACACCGCCGCGATCATCCGCTACCTGGTCACCGCCTACTACTCGATGGCCATCCTGGTGCCCGACGCGGTGGGTGTCCTGGAGAACGTGCAGCTCGGCCGGACCGCCGACTGACCCCGGGGAGCACGACATGAGCACACCCCCCGGCGGCGGCTTCGCGCTGCCCGGACCGCCCGATCTCGCCGGCTCCCTCACCGCCCGGCGCGGCGGGGCGGTACCCGGCCTCAGACACCGTCCCGTCGCCCCCGCCGACCCCGAGAAGGCCGCGGAGATCGACCGCAGGCTGGAGGAGTGGGCCCGCGCCCTCGACCTGTTCCCCGAGGCCTGGAACGGCGACTTCGCGGGGTTCCAGTTCGGCCGGGCCGTGGTGCTCCAGCACCCGGCGGCGGCCGGCCTGGACCACCTCACCGTCGCGGGCAAGCTGCTGCTGGCCGAGAACATCGTCGACAACTGCTACTGCGAGGAGGACGAGGACAAGGGCGGATCGCGCAGCGGCCTGGGGGGCCGGCTGATCCTGGCCCAGTCGGCGCTCGACCCGTACCACGGCCCGCCCGCGGTCCAGGAGGAATGGCTGCGCGGGATGCAGGCCGACGGGCCGCTGCGGTCGTACCACTGGGCCCTCAAGGAGTACGCCGCCCTCGCCACGCCCTCCCAGACCGACCGTTTCGTGCACGACATCGCGCGGCTGCACCTGGGCTACCTCGCCGAGGCCGCCTGGGGCGAGGCCCGTCATCTGCCGCGGGTGTGGGAGTACCTGGTGATGCGGCAGTTCAACAACTTCCGGCCCTGTCTGTCGATCGTCGACGCGGTGGACGGCTACGAGCTGCCGGAGGCGGTCTACGCCCGCCCCGAGATCCAGCGCATCACGGTGCTGGCCGCGAACGCGACCACGATCGTCAACGACCTGTACTCCTTCACCAAGGAACTGGCCGACCCCACCCACCTCAACCTGCCCCAGGTCATCGCCGCCAACGAGCGGTGCGGGCTGAAGGCCGCCTATCTGAAGGCCGTCGGGATCCACAACGAGATCATGGACGCCTTCGAGGCGGAGTCCGCCCTGCTGTCGGCCGGCTCGCCGCTCGTCGAACGCTACGCCCAGAGCCTGTCGGACTGGGTGGCCGGCAACCACGAGTGGCACGCGACCAACACCCACCGCTACCACCTGCCCGACTACTGGTAACGCCGAGCAGATCTCTGATCATGCGTCAGACGCCTCACGAGGAGCCATACTTGACCACCGTCCCCGCCACCACGACCGCATCGGTGCCCACCCAGTCCACGTACCAGAACCGCGTCGCGGACTACTGGAACGCCGAGGAGAACCCGGTCAATCTCGAACTCGGAAGGCTGGACGACCTCTACCATCATCACTACGGCGTCGGAGCCGTCGACTGGACCGTGGTCGAGGAGAGCGACCCGCTGCGCCGCCAGGACCGGATCACCGCCGAACTGCACCGCCTGGAGCACGCCCAGGCCGAGATCCTGGCCGGCCGGCTCGGCCCACTGACCCCCGCCGACCGGGTCTTCGACGCCGGCTGCGGCCGCGGTGGCGGCAGCGTGGTGGCGCATCTGCGGTACGGCTGCCGCACGGACGGCGTGACGATCTCCGCCAAGCAGGCCGCGTTCGCCAACGAGCAGGCCCGCAAGCGCGGTATCGACGACCAGGTGCGCTACCACCACCGCAACATGCTCGACACCGGCCTGGAGTCCGGCGCCTACGCCGCGTCCTGGAACAACGAGTCCACCATGTACGTCGAGCTGGACCAGCTCTTCGCCGAGCACGCCCGCCTGTTGCGCCGCGGCGGGCGGTACGTGGTCATCACCGGCTGCTACAACGACACCTACGGGCAGGCCTCCCGCGAGGTGTCCCTCATCAACGCCCACTACATCTGCGACATCCATCCGCGGTCGGCGTACTTCCGGGCCATGGCGCGCAACCGGCTCGTACCCGTCCATGTGGAGGACCTCACCGAGGCGACGATCCCCTACTGGGATCTGCGTCGGCAGGCCCCTCATCTGGTCACGGGCATCGAGGAGACCTTCCTGTCCGCGTACCGCAACGGCAGCTTCCAGTACCTGATGATCGTGGCCGACCGCGTCTGAGGCACGGCCCGTCGGGCCCGGCCCCGGGGTCTCCCGCCCCCCGGGGCCGTCCGGCGTGCCTGCGCGGCCGGTTCACTCGCCCGCGTAGGCACGGTCCAGGGCGGCGATGTCGAGCTTGCCCATGGAGAGCATCAGCCGTGCCGTACGGGTCGCCTTCTGCGGGTCGGGGTCACTGATCATGTCGATGAGACGGTCGGGGACGACCTGCCAGGACAGCCCGTACCGGTCCTTGAGCCAGCCGCAGGAGCCGGGTTCGCCACCGTCCTCGGTGAGCCTGGTCCAGTAGTAGTCGATCTCCTCCTGGTTCTCGCAGTAGATCTGGAAGGAGACCGACTCGTTGAAGGTGAACTGCGGGCCGCCGTTGAGCGCGACGAACCGCTGTCCGTTGGCGGTGAACTCCACGGCCAGCACGGAACCGGCCGGGCCGGGTCCCGCGTCGGTGGTGTGGCCGGTCCGGACGATGCCGGAGTTCTTGAAGATCGACACGTAGTAGTGGGCGGCCTCCTCCGCCTGACCGTCGAGCCACAGGCACGTGGTGAATCCGTCGGTGGTCATGCGCACCTCCTGGAGCGGGGAACTCGGTTCACCAGTGTCGACCGGGGACGGCCGCGAAACTCATCGGCCGGGCAGCCGTCTGCCCCGACCGGCCCAGTGCCGGTACGGACCGGCGGCGGCCGGAAGCGCTCTGCCGACGGCGAATCTGCCGCGGGCCGAGAAATCCCCGGCGGCCCCGGTGCCCGGCCGAGAGTGGGAGGCGCGGCCGGCCGGCCGCGCCCGACGGACGACCATCAGGAGCGTCGATGTCCCCACTCAGCCCAGCACCCCGGCAGCTCTCACTGCCGTACGCCCAGGAGGGCGACACCCCGGTGACCCGGTTCGACGACCATCTCGCCGCGCAGTTGCTCGCGCAGCGGATCGTCCTGCTGGGCACCCAGGTCGACGAGGTCTCCGCGAACCGGGTCTGCGCCCAGCTGCTGATCCTGTCGGCGGAGGACCCCCGCACCGACATCAGCCTGTACATCAACAGCCCCGGCGGGTCCGTGCACGCGGGCCTGGCCATCTACGACACCATGCGGCTGATCCCGAACGACGTCGGCACGCTCGCGATGGGATTCGCCGCCAGCATGGGGCAGTTCCTGCTGAGCGTCGGCGCGCCCGGCAAGCGGTACGCCCTGCCGCACGCGCGGATCATGATGCACCAGCCGTCGGCCGGGATCGGCGGCACCACCGCGGACATCGAGATCCAGGCGGACAACCTGGAGTTCACCAAGCGCACCATCGAGCGGATCACCGCCGAGCACACCGGACAGTCCCCGGAGACCATCGCCCGGGACGGCGACCGGGACCGCTGGTTCACGGCCGAGGAGGCCAGGGAGTACGGCATGGTGGACGGCGTGGTGGAGTCCCTCGCGGACGTACGCCCGGCCGCCGCACGGCGAAGGATCGGGCTCTGACATGGGGACGTACACGATTCCGAACGTCGTCGAGCGCACCCCGCAGGGCGAGCGGTCGTACGACGTGTTCAGTCGGCTGCTGTCGGAGCGGATCGTCTTCCTCGGCACCGAGATCGACGACGGCGTCGCCAACGTCGTCATCGCCCAGCTCCTCCATCTGGAGTCGTCCTCGCCGGAGAGCGAGATCGCGATCTACATCAACTCCCCCGGCGGCTCGTTCACCTCGCTGATGGCGATCTACGACACGATGACGTTCGTCCAGGCGCCCATCTCGACGTTCTGCGTCGGGCAGGCGGCCTCCACGGCGGCCGTCCTGCTGGCCGGCGGCGACCCGGGGCGGCGGTTCGTGCTGGAGCACGCGCGGGTGCTGCTCGGGCAGCCGGCCAGCGGCGGACGGCAGGGCACGGTCTCCGACCTCGCCCTCCAGGCCAAGGAGATGGTCCGGATCCGCGCCCAGGTGGAGGAGGTGCTGTCCCGGCACACCCACCACGACATCCCGACGCTGCGCGCGGACATGGACCGGGACAAGGTCTTCACCGCACAGGAGGCGGTGGCCTACGGCCTGGCGGACGAGGTACTCGGCCGGCGCAGGACCGGCTGACGTCAGGCCGCCAGGCAGAGCCCGCCGTGCGGGGCGCGGGGCGTCGGACGGCTGCCGCGGGACTGCCTGCCGAGCTCCCGGTGCGCCAGCGACAGCAGGTCGCCGAGGCCGAGGCCGAGCGCGTGGGCGGCGGCCGCGAGGACCTCCGAGGAGGCCTCCTTGCGGCCGCGTTCCACCTCCGACAGGTACGGCATGGAGATACGGGCCTGCTCGGCCACGTCCTTCAGCGTGCGGTCCTGGGCGAGGCGTTCGCGGCGCAGCACGTCGCCGATCAGGTCCCGCCAGAGCGGTTCCCGGCCGGCGGGCGGCCGGACCGACGGGGGCGCCGGGGCCACGGGGGCCGCCGGGGGTACCGACGACGGCCGGGCGGTGTGCGGGCGCAAGGGGATGACGCGGGCTTCGTTCGGCGCTTGGCTGCTCACCCTCCCAGCCTAGGAGCGCGGGCGGCGGCGGGAAGGGTGCGGCGTTGCGCCCTCGGTGGAATCGGACAAAGCACCCCCGGGAGCGCCGCGTTCCCGCGCCGCGTTCCCGCGCCGCCCCGGCTCGCCGTCGGCGTCGACACCGGATGTCCACCTCCTGCGCACACCGTGCGCATGGCCTCGCGCACCCCGGGTACCCGGATTCCCGAGGGTCGCCGGTGCCGCTGTCCGGGGGCCGAGGAGACCGACGGGAACCGTCGCTTTCGTGGGGAGGGACATGAGGGTCGAGCGGAGCCGGGAGGCCGGGGGCACGGGCGCGTCTGTTCAGTCCGCGCTCAGCCCCAGCACCGCACGCACCCGCTTGCCGACCGGCACCCGCTCGGCGGTGACCTGGCGCGCCAGTGCGTGGACGATCTCCAGGCCGTGTCGGCCCACGCGTTGGGGATCCCGGGGGAAGCGCAGCGGCAGGGCCGCGCTGCTGTCGTAGACGCTCACGGCGATCGCGGCGTCCGTGCCCTCCAGTTCCAGGATGTACGGTCCGTTGCTGTGCCGGTCGGCGTTGGTGACCAGCTCGCTCACCACCAGCAGCAGCGCACCGCTCGTGCGTTCGCCGATCGTGGCACACCACTCGGTGCGCAGCTGCTCGACGAAGAGCGCGGCGAAATTCCGCGCCTCCGCTATGCAACCGGGCTCGCCGGTGAAGTGGGTCGCCCGCCGTAGCGGTTCCACGGGTACGTCGAAACCGGTCGGTATCACTGCCCCGCCCAGGTGCTCGGTCATGCGGTTCTCTCTCGGAAGCCGGACTGGCCGGACGCTGCTGCACCTGTGCTCGTACCCCGCGGGGCGCGCCGCACTCCCCGGGAGCGGGGGCGGGTCCGGCGGACGCGGACGGCTCTCCCGGCGCGCGGCCGCCGCCGCGGCTGCATAGCGTGGCAGGGTGAGCCGGCGAACCCCCTCGGAGCAGGCGGTCGCCCGTCCCGGCTGGGTACGGGCCGCCGTGACGGTGCTGGCCGGGCTGGTCGCCATGGGAGTGGTGGCCGCGCTGGGGCTGTGGGCGGCGGGCGCGGCGGACCTGCCGGAGGGAGCCTTCCCGCGGGTGGTGGCGGCGACGGTGGTGACCGCCGTCGGAGGAAGCATCGAGCTGTCCGGGAACGTCGGGTCGCTCGCCGAGAGCCGGGCGGGACTGACGGCGACCCCGCTGTCGGTCACGCTCGTCGGAGCCCTCGTCGTGGGCGCCGGTTTCCTGTGGCCGCTGCGGCACCGCGTCGTCACCACGGTCGCCGAGCCGGCCTGGTGGGCCGCGCGGATCGCCGTGCTGTGGCTGCTCGGTCTGCTCGGACTGGCGCTGGGCGCCCGGCAGACCTTCGCGATCCCCCTGGGCGAGGGAGCCCTCGGCGACCTCGGTGACCTGTTCGGCGTGGAGCCCCGGATGGGTTTCGCCGCGAACGTGCCGCTGACGCTCGCCCTCGGCCTGCTGTGGCTGGCCGTCGTGCTCCTTCTGGCCCTGCTGGTGTCGCGCGCCGCCCCGCTGCCGGCCCGGCTGCTGCGGTTCCAGGAGCCGGTGCGGCCGGCCGCGTACGCCATGGTCGTACTGCTGCTGTCCAGTGTCGCCGTGGGGGCCTGTGTCGCCCTGGTGGTGGCGGCGACCCAGGGGCATCCGGCCGAGACCGTCGCCGTGATGCTGCTGGGCCTGCCCAACGTCGTCTGGGTCGCGCTCACCATCGGGATGGGGGCCACCTGGGACGGGCGGGTGCAGGGTCCGTTCCGGCTGCCGCTGCCGCCCGGGGCGGACCGGGCGCTGCGCACCCCGGACGGTGCCACGGTGGACCTGGGCACGCTGACCCACTTCGACGGCCGGTACTGGTGGCTCCTGGTCGCCGCCGCCGTACTGCTGCTGCTGACGGCGTTCGTGCTGGCGGCGTGTTCGCCGGCCCGGACGCGGGCCTGGCAGCTCGCCGTCCGGATGGCGCTCGCACTCGCCGTCACCGTGCTGATGATCTGTCTGCTGGGCCAGGTCTCCGCGTACTACGGCCTGTCCCTGCTCGGCATCGGCGATCTGGGCGGCGACCTGTCCGGGGTCCTCCTGCTGCGGCCGCAGGTGTGGACGGCGCTCGGCCTCGCCCTGCTCTGGGGGCTGGTCACCGGGCTCCTCGGCGGTCTGCCGGCCCGCCGGCTGCGCCGGGCCGGCGAGGCGCCGCGCCCCGGTCCGGGCCCCTGACCACTCGGATGCCGGGTGCTGGGTGCCGGGTGCCTGGTGCCTGGTGTCAGGCGACCGGCATGACGAGCGCCGGGGCGGCCCGCTGCATCCGCAGGGCATCGACGGACTCGGCGAGCAGTTCGTACTCGGTGGTGTCGTCGCTGGTGGCGATCCGCACCAGCCGCCCGTCGGCCAGTTCCTCGGCGACCAGTTCCTGTCGTTCCACGTCGGCGCACCAGGCGCGCAGCAGTGCGGGCACATCGGGCGCGCTCTCCGCGACCGGGACCAGCGAGCCCGGCGGGAAGTGCGGATCGTCCGGCTGCGGGTCGAGCCGCTCGGCGATCCACGAGGCCCGGTCACGCAGCCACCACAGCGCCAGGGCGAGAGTGGGCGCCCGGTAGGTGCCGAGCGGTACGCCGATCCGTCTCCCGTCGCACATGCCGTAGGCGGTGACGTGGCACAGGAATTCGTCGTGCACGGTTCTCTCCCCCGTAGCGACTCTCGCTTGCCGGTCGGGCCTCGCTTTCCGTGCGGCTCGTCTATGAAGAACTGTCCCTGACATTCGAGTATGTTGACTAGTGAAACACTGTCACCATGACTTTCCGGCCACTCTCTTGGCATATTCACCGCGCCATATGGCCGAAACGTGACGGGCGGTCTGTTTTTCCCGGCCCGTTTTCCCCGTCCGCGATCTCCGGCCGTGCCGAGAACGGGCCCGAGAACGGCCCCGGGAACGATGACGAGAACCGTGCCGAGAATCATGGCGAGAACCGCGCCGAGAACCGCGACGGCGACGACGCGCCGACCGGGCGCCGGAGGCCGGATCACGGCCGTTCCCGGATTCCCGGACCGCTGCCCACCGGGTGCGACACCCGCCGCGGCGACGCGTTCCACCGCGCTCGACGGGATATCGGCGATCTCCCGAAATGGAGACCGCCGGGATCTTCGTGAGCGCAGGACACCAGGGGTCCGGCCGGATAAACGGACGCGGAATTCAGTGTGGCACTTCGCCGTGGAAGCGCACCGGTGCCGCGGCGGGATCCGTACCGCGCCGGCCCGACTCCGCCGAATTCCGCAGCATCTGAAAACCGGCCAAGATCCGCGGAATGACCGGCGGACGCCGTTTCGGGATTTCGCGCCCGGTCGATCTCAGGGAAGCGGGGCAGGCGACGGTTTCGACACCCCGTCGGCCTGCCCCGCTCCCGTTCCGGGAGGTGTTCCTCCCGAGGCGTTACGGCTTGATGGCCGCGTCGATCCGGGCCAGTTCCTCCGCGTCGAAGTCGAGGTTGCGGATCGCGCCGACGCAGTCCTCCACCTGCTGCGGGCTGCTCGCGCCGACCAGGGCGGAGGTAACCCGCCCGCCGCGCAGCACCCAGGCCAGGGCCAGCTGGGCCAGGGTCTGGCTGCGGGACTTGGCGATCTCGTCGAGCGCGCGCAGCCGGGCGACCAGGTCCTCGGTGACCGCGTCCGAGTCGAGGAAGGGGCTGTCGCTCGCGGCCCGCGAACCCTCCGGAATGCCGTCCAGGTAGCGGCCGGTCAGCAGGCCCTGCTCCAGCGGGGAGAAGACGATGGACCCGACCTGGAGCTCGTCCAGCGCGTCCAGCACGCCCTCCTCCTCGGGGCGGCGGTCCAGCATCGAGTAGCGCGGCTGGTGGATCAGCAGCGGGGTGCCGAGCTCGCCGAGGATGCGGGCGGCCTCCCGGGTCTGCTCGGCGGAGTAGTTGGAGATGCCGACGTACAGCGCCTTGCCCTGCTGCACCGCCGAGTGCAGCGCGCCCATCGTCTCCTCCAGCGGAGTCTCCGGGTCGGGGCGGTGCGAGTAGAAGATGTCGACGTAGTCCAGGCCCATCCGGGTGAGGCTCTGGTCCAGCGAGGACAGCAGGTACTTGCGGGAACCCCATTCGCCGTACGGGCCCGGCCACATGAGGTAGCCGGCCTTGGTGGAGATCACCAGCTCGTCGCGGTGGCTGCCGAAGTCCGCCCGCAGCGCCTCGCCGAAGGCCGACTCGGCGGCGCCGGGCGGCGGGCCGTAGTTGTTGGCCAGGTCGAAGTGGGTGATGCCGAGGTCGAAGGCGCGGCGCAGGATGGCCCGCTGGGTCTGTACCGGGCGGTCCGGGCCGAAGTTGTGCCACAGGCCGAGCGACAGCGCGGGGAGCTTGAGGCCGCTGCGTCCGGTGCGCCGGTAGGGCATGTCCGCGTAGCGGTCGGGGTGTGGGGTGTACAACGCGACTCCATCAGGGGTTGGCACGGTCGATCGGTTCAGGGAACCGGTACCCACTCTCGCCTGTGCCCCGGGCAGTGGTCCAACAGAAGAATCCGATGGAATTCAGCGGATACGCTTCTCAATCATGGAACTGCGCCACCTCCAGCACTTCGTCGCCGTCGCCGAGGACCAGCACTTCACCCGGGCCGCCGAACGTCTGCTGGTCTCCCAGTCGGGTCTGTCGGCCTCGATCCGGGCGCTGGAGCGGGAGCTGCGGGCCCCGTTGTTCGTGCGTACCACCCGCCGGGTGACCCTGACGGAGGCCGGGCGGGCGCTGCTCGCCGAGGCGGAACGGATCCTGGCACAGGTCCGGGCCGCGCACGAGGCGGTGGCTGCGGTACAGGGCGTGCTGCGCGGCACCCTGGCGCTCGGCACGGAGCAGTGCATCGCCGGGGTGAACGTGGCGGCCCTGCTCGCCGCCTTCCGGCGCCGTCATCCGGAGGTGGAGATCCGGCTGCGGCAGGCCGGGTCGGGCGCGCTCGCCGAGGAGGTGGCGGCCGGACGGCTGGACCTGGCCTTCGCCTACCGCACCGGGGCCGACACCGACCAGTTGCGTTCGGTGTCCCTGGCCAAGGAGCCGATGGTCCTGCTGTGCCATCCCGCCCACCCGCTGGCGGTCGCGGGCGCCGCGGTGACACCGCAGGAGGTCGGCGGCGAGGTCTTCGTCGACTTCCACCCGGACTGGGGTCCGCGCCGCACCACCGACGCCGTGTTCGCCGAGGCCGGACTGCGGCGGACCGTCGCGCTGGAGGTCAACGACGTGCACAGCCTGCTGGACCTGATCGACGAGAACCTCGGCGTCGCGGTCGTGCCGCGGCACTTCCGGCACAAACGGGCGTCGCTGACCGCGCTGCCCCTCAAGGGCACCGGCGAGACGGTGTACGAGAGTGCCGCCCTGCTGCCGCCCGCGCAGAGCACCAGTCCCGCGGCACGGGCCCTGGCGGCGCTGCTGGAAACGGGGGGCGCCTGAGCGGGGACTGGGCGATGGTGGACGTATGCATGCAAAGGACGTCCTCATCGACGCGTACGGCCGCATCCGGGAAGAGGTCCACTCCGTGGTCGAGGGGCTGGGCCCCGACGACCTCCACGCCCGGCCCGGCCCCGAGGCCAATTCCGTCGCCTGGCTGGTCTGGCACCTCACCCGGGTGCAGGACGACCACCTCGCCGACGCCTTCGGGCTGGAGCAGGTGTGGCTGTCACAGGAGTGGGAGAAGCGTTTCGGCCTCGACCTGCCGCGCCTCGACACCGGGTACGGCCACACCTCGGCGCAGGTCGCCAAGGTGCGGGTCGACTCCGGCCTGCTGCTGACCGGCTACTACGACGCCGTGCACGAGCAGAGCCTGACGGCCCTGCGGGGGGTGGCCGCCAAGGACCTGGAGCAGGTCGTCGACACCCGGTGGGACCCGCCGGTCACCCTGGGCGTGCGGCTGATCAGCGTCCTGTCCGACGATCTCCAGCACGTCGGACAGGCCGCCTACGTCCGCGGGCTGCTTCAGAGCGCGGCCGCGTAACCCGGCAGGACGACGTCCTCGATCAGGGCCCTGCGCTCGTCGAACGGGATGAACGCGCTCTTGAGGGCGTTCACCGTGACCGTGCGCAGGTCCTCGACGCCCCAGCCCGCCTGCTCGACCAGCAGCGTCATCTCGCGGGTCATCGTCGTACCGGAGACCAGCCGGTTGTCGGTGTTGAGGGTGACCCGGAAGCCCAGGTCCTTCAGCGCGGTGATCGGGTGCTCGGCGATCGAAGTGGCGGCGCCCGTCTGGAGGTTGGACGTCGGGCACATCTCCAGGGCGATACGGCGGTCGCGGACCCAGCCGGCCAGCCGGCCGAGCTTGCCGTCGACGATGTCCTCGGTGATGCGCACACCGTGGCCGATGCGCTGGGCGCCGCACACCTGGAGAGCCTGGTGGATGCTGGGCAGTCCGTGGGCCTCTCCGGCGTGGATGGTGAACGGCACGCTCTCGCGGCGCAGGTGCTCGAAGGCGGCCAGGTGGTCGGCGGGCGGGAAGCCGTCCTCGGCGCCCGCGATGTCGAAGCCGACGACTCCGGCGTCGCGGTAGACGACGGCCAGGTCGGCGGCCTCGCGGACCCGGTCGAACATGCGCATGCCGCACAGCAGGGTGCCGACCCGGACGGGGGTGCCGGCGGCGGCCGCCTTGGCCATACCGGCGGCGAGGCCCTCCTGGACGGTCTCCACGACCTCGCTCATCGACAGTCCGCCCCGGGTGTTCAGCTCGGGGGCGTAGCGCACCTCGGCGTAGACGACGCCGTCGGCGGCGAGGTCCAGGACGTACTCCTCGGCGACGCGCAGCAGGCCCTCGCGGTTCTGCATCACGGCGAGGGTGTGCTCGAAGGTGGCGATGTAGCGGACCAGGTCGCCGGAGTTGGCCGCGTCGTAGTACCAGGCGGCGAGCGCGTCGGGGTCGGTGGTCGGCAGGGTGTGGCCGATCTTGGCCGCGAGCTCCACGACGGTGGCGGGGCGCAGACCGCCGTCGAGGTGGTCGTGCAGGACGGCCTTGGGCAGGCGGCGGATCACTTCGGCATCTACGCGCGTAGCAGTCATGGCGGGTCTTTCCTCGGAGCGGGCCTTGAGCGGGCGGTTCGGAGCGGCGGACGGGTCCGCGGCGCAAGCAGGGGGGCCGTGGCGGGAGGGGCCGTGGCGGAAGAAGGTGCGGCAGGAGGAGCCGTGGCGGAAGATCGTACGGCGGCAGGAGCCGTGGCGGCAGCGGGGGCGGCGAGCGCGGGCTCAGCCGGCGGGCTGGAGCAGGTCCCAGCGGTTTCCGTACAGATCCTCGAAGACCGCCACCGAGCCGTACGGCTCGTGGCGCGGCTCCTCCAGGAAGGTCACACCCGCGGCGAGCATCCGGGCGTGGTCGCGGGCGAAGTCGTCGGTGTGCAGGAAGAATCCGACCCGCCCGCCCGTCTGGTCGCCGACCCGGCCGCGCTGCGCGTCGTCCTTGGCCCGCGCGAGCAGCAGCGCGGTGCCCGGCGCTGCGGCGTCGGCCGTCCCGGGTTCCACCACGACCCAGCGCGAGCCGTCGGGGCGCGGGGTGTCCTCGACGAGGCGGAATCCGAGCGCCTGCGTGTAGAAGCGGATCGCCTCGTCGTAGTCGTCGACGACGAGGGTGACCAGGGCGATGCGTCTCATCGGGGCCTTTCGGTACGTGCGATTGACGGGTGAGGTTATACGTAAAACTCCGTGCACGCCAGTCACCCGCTCCGGCTCGTCCGGCCCGGCTCGTCCTGCCCGGCGTAGGTCCCAGGACCGGGCCACGCTCCGCCTCCGGCCCGAGGTGCGGCGGCGACGCCGCCCGCTAGCGTCCCGGCATGACGATCACGGGCACGCCCCGCACCCTCGAACAGCGCCGGCAGGACGTACGGGACCGGCTGGAGCGGGAGCGGGACGTCTGGGTCGCCACCGCGGACGCCGACGGGCTGCCGTGTCTGGTGGCCCTGTGGTTCGTCTGGGACGGCGAGGCGCTGTGGCTGTCCACCAGACCGGCCAATCCCACCGGCCGCAATCTGCGCGACGGCCGGCGTGCCCGGCTGGCGTTCGGGGACACCGCGGACGTGGTCCTCGTGGACGGTGACGTGGAGACGTTCGCCGCGGCGGACGTGCCGCGGGCGGCGGCGGAGGCGTTCCGGACGAAGACGGGCTGGGACCCTCGCGCGGATCCTGCGGTGTACGCGTACTTCCGGGTGCGTCCGCGTGCGGTGCAGGCCTGGTGCGGGGTGCACGAGCTGCCCGGCCGGCATCTCATGCGGGACGGGACCTGGGCCGCCTCGCCGGTCGACGGGGTTTCCGCCGCCGGGCGCTGACCGCCCGCGCCCGACCTCGGTCACCCGACCTCGGTCACCCGACCACGATCGCTCGACCGCGATCATCAGACCTCGATCGCTCGACCGCGATCGCCCGGCCTCGGCCCCCCTGAACTCGGTCCTCCGACCTCGATCCATCGAGCACGTCGACCGGCTCTGTGGGCCGGTCTGGGCCGGCCCCGTCGACCGGGGCTCAGGAGTGCCGCGCGCCTGCGAGCTCGCCGCGCCTGCGTTCCAGGTGGGCGCGCTCCGCCGTGCTGTCGGTGAGCGCGATCGCCGCCTCGTACGCCTGAACCGCCTCGCCGGTCCGGCCCAGGCGGCGCAGCAGGTCGGCGCGGACCGCGTGGAAGACGTGGTAGCCGTCGAGGCCGAGGCCGTCCAGCAGGTCCAGGGCGGGTCCGGGGCCGCGGACCTCGGCGACGGCCACGGCCCGGTTCAGGGCGACGACCGGGCCGGGGGCGAGGGCCGCGAGCCGGTCGTAGAGCCGCAGGATCTGTCCCCAGTCGGTGGCCGCGGCCGCCGGCGCGTCGCTGTGCACGGCCTGGACGGCGGCCTGGACCTGGTAGGGGCCGGGCCGGTTGCGGCGCAGGCAGCGGCGCACCAGGTCCTGCCCCTCGGCGATCAGCCCGGCGTCCCACCGGGCGCGGTCCTGCTCGGGCAGCGGGACCAGGGCGCCGTCGGCGCCGAGCCGGGCCGGACGGCGGGACTCGATCAGCAGCATCAGCGCCAGCAGGCCGATGACCTCGGGCTCGTCCGGCATCAGCTCCGCCAGCAGGCGGCCGAGACGGACGGCCTCGGCGCACAGCCCGGGATCCCCGGTGTACCCCTCGTTGAAGATCAGGTAGACCACGGCCAGCACGCCCTTCAGCCGGTCCGGGAGGTCCGCGTCACGGGGCACGCGGTACGGGATCCGGGCGTCGCGGATCTTGGCCTTGGCGCGGACCAGACGCTGGGCCATCGTCGGTTCGGGGACGAGGAAGGCGCGGGCGATCTGCGCGGTGCTCAGTCCGCCGAGCAGGCGCAGGGTCAGGGCGACCTGGGCCCGGGAAGCGAGCGCGGGATGACAGCAGGTGAAGATCAGCCGGAGCCGGTCGTCGCGCACGGGTCCCTCCTCGCCGGGCGGATCGGCGGCGTACAGCCGGGCGGCCTCGGTCTGCCGGGCGTCCCGGGTGGATTCGCGGCGCAGCCGGTCGACGGCCCGGTTGCGCGCGGTGGTGATGATCCAGCCCGCGGGGCTCGGCGGCACCCCGGTCCGCGGCCAGCTGCGCACGGCCGTGGTGAAGGCGTCCTGGACGGCCTCCTCGGCGAGGTCGATGTCACCGAGGAAGCGGACGAGGACGGCGACCGCGCGGCCGTACTCCGCGCGGAAGACCGCCTCGACGTCGGGTGGCATCAGGCCTCGCCCATGAACGGGCGCACCTCGATGGGGAGCGTGGTGGCCCAGGTCGCCCGACGGCCCCAGTGCAGGGCCGCGTCCAGGTCGGGGGCCTTGATCAGGCAGATGCCGCCCAGGTACTCCTTCCCCTCGGCGTACGGCCCGTCGGTGACCAGGACGTCGTCGCCCTGGGGACGCAGGACGGTGGCGGTCTCCGTGCCGTGCAGTCCGCCCGCGAAGACCCAGGCGTCCGCCTCGCGCAGCTCCTGGTGGAAGGTCTCCAGGTTGCGCCGGATCTGCGCCATCCCCTCGGGCGAGGGCGGCTCTCCGTCGGTCGGGGTGATCACGCTGAGCAGGTAGTACTTCATGGCGGACTCCTTGGCGTCGTGGGTCGGTCCGGGTGTTTCCCACCACCTACACGAACGGCGGCCCGCCGGATCGACACCCCGCGCCGGGACATCTGAGGAATCTTCCCCAAAGCTGTCGCACCGCACCCTCGCACCCGCCTCCACCGGGAGGAAGCCGGGACGCCTCACCGGCGGTGTTCGGGGGCGGTCGTCGTGGTCAGTCCTCGTCGTGGCCGGGGACCACCACGAGGAAGGCGTCCGACTTCAGGTCCATGACCACGGTCGCGGGCTCGCCCTGCGCGCGGCGGGCCGCCGCGTACTCCTCCGCGGGCCAGGAACCCCGCGGGGCGCCCGCGGGAAAACGCTGCAACACCTTCGCACCCATGACGGCGGACACCTCCGGAATCGACCGTGAGAACCGTGAGGACCGCCTGCCCCCGATCGGCGCGACCATGCCCGCCGACCGGGGTGCGGGTCGCGTACCGGACCGTCAGCCCGGCGCGTGCTCCTGCGTCTTCGGCCCGGAGTCCGCCGTGCCGAGCGGTCCGCCGTCCGCGGTCCGCGCGGTGTCCACGGCGGGAGTCCGGCTCAGCCGGCCGGGCCACCAAGCCTTGGCCCCGATGTCCAGCACCAGGGCGGGGACCAGGAGCGAGCGCACCACGAGGGTGTCGAGCAGCACGCCGAAGGCGACGATGAAGGCGATCTGCACCAGGAAGGCCAGCGGGATGACCCCGAGGGCGGCGAAGGTCGCGGCGAGCACCACGCCCGCCGAGGTGATGACCCCGCCGGTGCTGACCAGACCGCGCAGCACGCCCTGGCGCACTCCGTGCCGCATCGACTCCTCCCGGACCCGGGACATCAGGAAGATGTTGTAGTCGACGCCCAGGGCGACCAGGAACACGAAGCCGTAGAGCGGGACCGACGCCTCCGTACCCGTGAAGCCGAACACATGGCGGAAGACGAGGGCCGAGACACCCAGTGTGGCCATGAAGTTGAGCGCCACGGTGGCCACGAGCAGCGCCGGCATCAGCAGCGAGCGCAGCAGCACCGTCAGGATGACGAAGATGATGACGAGGACCACCGGGACGATGAGGCCGCGGTCGCGCTCGGCGGTGCGCAGGGTGTCGTACTGCTGGGCGGTGTAGCCGCCGACGACGGCGTGCGCGCCGGGGATCGCGTGCAGGGTGGTGCGCAGCCGGGCGACGGTCCGCTTGGCCTCGTCGCTGTCCGCTGCGGAGGTGAGGGTGACGTCGACGAGCACCCGTCCGTCGACGACCAGGGCCTTGCCGCCGGGGCGGCCGGAACCCGCCACACCGGCGGCGGAGTCGACGCCCTCGGTGTCCTTGGCCGCCGCGACCACCCGGTCCAGTGCCCCGGCGTCGGCGACGACCACCGTCGGGTTGCCGGAACCGCCGGGAAAGTGGGCGCCGAGGGACTTCTGGGCGGCGACGGAGGGGACGTCGTTGACGAAGATCTCGTCCTGGGGGACGCCTCGGGAGTTGAGGGCCGGAGCGAACGCGGCGCACGCCAGCAGGGCGACGAGGGAGAGGGCCCAGACCTTGCGGGGCGACCGGTCGACCAGCTGCGCGACCCGGTGCCACAGCCCTTCCCCGGCCCCGGGACCCCGGGCGGTCCGGGGCTTCGCGGGCCAGTAGGCGGCGCGGCCCAGCAGGACTAGGGCCGCAGGCAGGAACGTCAGGGCGCTGAGCGCGGCGCAGCAGATGCCGATGGCACCGACCGGTCCGAGCGCCCGGTTGTTGGTGAGGTCGCTGAACAGCAGGGCGAGCAGCGCGAGGGCCACGGTGGCCGCGCTGGCCACGACGGCGCCCCAGGACTGCCGCAGCGCGGCCCTGACGGCCGTGAACCGGTCCTTGCCCAGGGCGAGTTCCTCACGGAAGCGGGCGGTCACCAGCAGGGCGTAGTCGGTGGCGGCACCGATCACGAGGATGGAGAGGATGCCCTGGATCTGCCCGTCGACGCGGACCACGTCGTGGTCGGCGAGCACGTACACCACCGCGCAGGCGAGCCCCAGCGCGAAGACCGCGCCGAGGATGACGATCAGCGGGAGCAGCAGGCTGCGGTAGACCAGGAGCAGGATCACCAGGACGGTGACCAGGGCCACGACGAGGAGCAGACCGTCGATCCCGGAGAACGCGTCGGCCAGGTCGGCCTGACTGGCGGCCGGTCCGGCCAGCTGGACCGTGGTGCCGGGCACGCGGGCCGCGGCGGACCGGATCCGGTCGAGGGTGTCGGGAAGTGCGGTTCCCAGGTCGGGCCGCAGTTGGACGACGGCTTCCAGGGCCGCGCCGTCCTCGGAGGGGATCGCGGGCGACACCCGCCCGACGACGCCCGGCGTGCCGGGGAGCGCGGCCAGCGCACGGTCGGCCGCCGCGCGGCTGTCGGCGATCCGGACACCCGCGGCGGCGTCGGCGGGTGCGGTCCACAGGATGATCGCCGGCAGTGTCTCGTCCTGCCGGAACGCCCGCTGTTCGGCGACGACCTCGGTCGACTCGGCGCTGCGCGGCAGGAACGCGGCGCGGTCGTTCGTCGCGACCTCGCCGAGCCGCCCGGCGTAGGGGCCGAGCAGTCCGCCGACTCCGAGCCACACGGCGAGCAGGACCAGGGGGACGAGCCGGACGAGCCGGCGGGCCGGTCGTGCAGTGGTGGACATGGTTCTCCGTGTTCTCCGTGCTCCGACGGAAGAGGTGTCTCGACGGTAGATAATCTTAATGAAAAACAATCTTGATGATTGAGATATATCGACCGCCGACGATCGTAGACGACACCCACCCTTCCGCCGTCGACCGGCCCGCGGATGCGCGGGGACACGGAAGTTCGAACACACGGGCGCACGGGGACGCGGGCGAGTCGCCGCTCCTGCGGATCGCCCGTCGGATCACGTCAGTGTCCGGGATCCCTGATCCCGGCGAGTTCCTCGTTCAGGGCCGTCAGGAAGCTCAGGACCAGCGCCAGCTCGTCCTCGGTGAAGCGGGACCGGGCGGCCGCGGTGGCGTCCGCCAGCGGACGGAAGTAGGTCCGGGCCGCCGGCATGGCGCCGGCCGCGTAGTGCAGGTGGACCACCCGGCGGTCGGCGCTCTCCCGGACGCGGCGGATGTGCCCCGCGCGCTCCAGCCGGTCGACGCACGCGGTCACCGCACCCGAGGTGAGCCCGAGGTGCTCGCGCAGCCGCTTCGGGGTCATCGGGCCGTCGGCGTCGAGGATGGCCGCGAGCGCCTGGACGTCCGTCGGATGCAGTCCCTGCTCCCCCGCGAACCCCTGCATCAGACGGTTGATCTCACCGTTCATCCGGCGCAGCTGGACGCCGAAGGCGGGCAGGTCGGTCGGCACCGCGTCGTCGGGGGACCGCTGTCCCCGCGCGCGCTGCTCCCGGTCGTTCGCTGTGGCCACACGGCCAGCGTATAGAAACCCGAACGCCGCATCCGGAGGGGTCCGGCGCGGGGAAGTGATGCGGGAGGGATCGATGGGGATCGATGCCGATCGAGGGGGCCTCGACGCGAAGGGCCGCAAGGACATGAACGCAGACGACCCCGGAACCGGGCTGCGCTGCCTGGTGACCGGCGCCACCGGCTACATCGGCGGCCGGCTCGTCCCGGAACTGCTCGGCGCGGGCCACCGGGTGCGGTGTCTGGCCCGCTCCCCCGAGCGGCTGCGCGACCATCCGTGGGTGGGCGAGACGGAGGTGGTCCGCGGCGACGTGACCGACGCCGGATCCGTCGCCGACGCCCTGCGGGACATCGACGTCGCCTACTACCTCGTGCACGCCCTGGGCACCGGCAAGGACTTCGAGCGGACGGACCGGGAGGCCGCCGAGGTCTTCGGTGAGCAGGCCCGGGCCGCGGGCGTACGGCGGATCGTCTACCTCGGCGGCCTGACCCCGGCGAAGGTCCCCGAGCACGAGCTGTCGCCGCATCTGCGGTCGCGGGCGGAGGTCGGCCGCATCCTGCTCGCCTCGGGGGTGCCGGCGACCGTGCTGCGGGCGGCCGTCATCCTCGGCTCCGGGTCGGCCTCCTTCGAGATGCTGCGCTACCTCACCGAACGCCTCCCGGTCATGGTCACCCCCAGCTGGGTGCACACCCGGATCCAGCCGGTGGCGGTGCGGGACGTGCTGCGCGTCCTGGTCGGCAGCGCCCGGATGCCCGCGGACGTGAGCCGCACCTTCGACATCGGGGGGCCGGACGTCCTGACGTACCGGGAGATGATGGTGCGCTACGCCGCCGTCGCGCGGCTGCCGCGCCGACTCATCCTCTCCGTGCCGATGCTCTCCCCGGGCCTGTCCAGTCACTGGGTCGGCCTGGTCACGCCCGTGCCCGCGGCGATCGCCCGGCCGCTGACCGAGTCGCTGCGGCACGAGGTCGTCTGCCACGAGCACGACATCGTCCGGTACGTCCCCGACCTGCCGGGGCATCCGATCGGCTTCGACGAGGCGGTCCGGCTCGCGCTGCGCCGGGTGCGCGAGGCGAAGGTGACGACCCGGTGGTCGTCCGCCTCCGTGCCCGGCGCCCCGAGCGACCCGCTGCCCACCGACCCGGACTGGGCCGGGGGCAGCCTCTACACCGACGAGCGCGAGCAGCCGGTCGAGGCCTCGTGCGCGGCGCTGTGGCGGGTGATCGAGGGCATCGGGGGTGAGAACGGCTGGTACTCCTTCCCGCTCGCCTGGGCCGTACGCGGCTGGATGGACCGGCTGGTCGGCGGGGTCGGACTGCGCCGCGGCCGACGGGACGCGGCGCGGCTGCGGGTCGGCGACTCGCTGGACTTCTGGCGGGTCGAGGAGATCCAGCCCGGACGGCTGCTGCGGCTGCGCGCCGAGATGCGGCTGCCGGGTCTGGCCTGGCTGGAGATGTACGTGGACGCGGACGGCGACGGCCGCACCCGGTACCGCCAGCGTGCCCTGTTCCATCCGCGCGGGCTGCTCGGCCAGGCCTACTGGTGGAGCGTCTCCCCCTTCCACGCCGTCGTGTTTGGCGGGATGGCCCGCAACATCGCCCGCGCCGCGGCGGCGACCCCGGTCCGCCTCGGCGGGGACGACGCACCCCTGGGCTGACCGCCGGCACCCCAGGGCCGACCGCCGCGTCCACCGCGCCACCCGCGGTCGGCGACACCGGCAGTCGGGCCCACCTGCGCACCCGCACTCGACCACACGCGCAGTCGAGCACACCCGCACTCGGGTACACCCGCATCCACCGGACGTCCCGGGCCGGAAGCACCTCCGCGGCCCCCACTCATCTCCGGAGCATGCCTCATGAACGTCTCGGTCGTCCTGTTCACCTCCGACCTCCGTCTGCACGACCATCCGCCGCTGCGCGCCGCCCTCGACGGCTCCCGGCAGGTCGTGCCGCTCTTCGTGCGCGACCCGGCCGTGGACGGCGCCGGTTTCGCCGCCGCCAACCGGCTGGCATTCCTCGCGGACTGCCTCCGGGACCTGGACGCGGGCCTGCGCGAGCGCGGCGGACGGCTCGTCCTGCGCCACGGCGACGTCGTCGAGCAGGTCTGCAAGGCGGCGGCCGAGTCGGACGCGGACGAGGTGCACATGGCGGCCGACGTCAGCGCCTTCGCCCAGCGGCGCGAGGAGCGGCTGCGGGCCGCGCTGGAGGCCCAGGGCGTACGGCTGCACGTGCACGACACGGTGAGCACGGCCGTCCCGCCGGGTGCCGTGACGCCGGCGTCCTCGGACCACTTCGCCGTCTTCACCCCCTACTTCCGGCAGTGGTCGCGGCAGGCCCTGCGCGACACCCTCGGCGCGCCGCGCGCAGTACGCGTCCCGGACGGCGTCGGTTCCGACGAACTGCCGTCCCGCAAGGGACTCACGGCGGTGTCGGACGGACTGGCCGCGGGCGGCGAGACGGCGGGCCGCAAGCAGCTCACGGACTGGCTCCGCCACGGCGTCGACACGTACGAGACCGGCCACGACGACCTCGGCGGGGACGCGACCTCCAGGCTCTCCCCGCACCTGCACTTCGGCACCCTCTCCCCCGTGGAAGTCGTCAACCGGGCGCGCCGTGCGGGCGGTCCCGGCGCCGATGCGTTCGTACGGCAGCTCGCGTGGCGGGACTTCCACCGCCAGGTGCTCGCCGCGCGCCCGGCGGCGGCCACCGCCGACTACCGCACCAAGCGGGACCGCTGGCGTTCCGAGCGCACCGCACGGGCGGACGTGACGGCGTGGCGGGAGGGCCGCACCGGCTATCCGGTGATCGACGCGGGGATGCGTCAACTCCGCTACGAGGGCTGGATGCACAACCGCTCCCGGCTGCTGACGGCGAGTTTCCTCACCAAGACGCTCTACGTCGACTGGCGGGTCGGCGCCCGGCACTTCCTGGACCTGCTGGTCGACGGCGATGTCGCCAACAACCAGCTCAACTGGCAGTGGATGGCGGGGACCGGCACCGACAGCCGCCCCAACCGGGTGCTCAACCCTGTCACCCAGGCGAAGCGGCACGATCCCGACGGGGAGTACGTACGCCGGTGGGTGCCCGAACTGGCGTGCGTCGAGGGGCCGTCGGTGCATGAGCCGTGGAAACTCCGCGGGCTGGAGCGCGCGGCGGTGGACTACCCGGAGCCGATCGTCGACCTCTCCGAGGGTCTCGCCCGCTTCCGGGAGGCGCGCGGACGCGACTGAGGACGCACCCGGCCTGCACCCCGGGCGGGTACTGCCCGGGGTGCAGGGGCGCACGGGGCGGCGCGGTCGGCACGCCGGTCGGGCCGTCCGGACGGTCCGGGCCGGCTAGCGGCCTGACCCGCCGAACCCGGCGTACAGGCCGGCCAGTACGTCCAGCGCGTCCCTCAGGGTGTTCGGTCTGGCCATTCCGTGGGTGGCCCGGCCGAGCCAGCCGGGGCCGGCGAGCATCACCAGCGGCTGTCGGCGGGCGCCCTTCACGCCCCATTGCGCGGCGGCGACGTGCAGGGCCAGCGGCAGGCTCGCCGAGGAGCGTGCCTGGGCCCACAGGACCACGGCCGCGGGCCCGAGCCGGCCGACCGCGGCGAGCAGCGCCTCGGCGGGTACGGCCGCCCCGAACATCCTGGTGGGCACGCCGAGTTCGCCCAGTCCGGCGTCGAGCGCCTCCAGGGGCAGGGTGTGCTGTTCACCGGGGACGCAGGCGAGCACCACCGGTCCCGGCGCACCGGCGTCGACGTCTCCGTGCCGTCCGGCGGGCCGGGTGTGCCGGTGCAGGGTGCCGGACACATGCCAGGACAGCAGGTGCTCGACCTCGACGTAACGGTCCCCCGACGAGGCCCACTTGCGTCCCACCGCGTGCAGCGTCGGCACGATCACCTCCTGCCAGGCGACCGCCAGCCCGTGTTCCTCGACGGCCCGGGCCAACTGCTCCTGAACGGCGGGGGCGTCGAGCCGGACGGCGGCGCGGGCGAGGCCCCGGCACTCCTGGCGCACGTCGCCCAGAGGCAGCGACCCGGTCGCCGCCCACCCACCGCGACCCGCCGCACCCCGGTCGCCGGACACGGCCGGGGCGGCGGGAGCAGCAGGGACGGCAGGAACGGTAGGGACGGCAGGAACGACGGGCATGGCCGAGGCGGCGGCCCGGGATGCCGTACCGGCCGCCTCGCCCAGCGCTGCACGGGCCGCCTCCGCGGGCGGCACCCCGGCGGACGTCAGCCGGCACATCGCCTCCAGCGTCGCCACGTCCTGCCTGGTCCAGCGCCGGTGACGTCCGCCGGAGCGGACCGCGGGACCGATGCCGTACCTGCGGTCCCAGGAGCGCAGCGTGGTGGGCGACACCCCCAGCCGGCGGGCCACCGCACCGGTGGTCAGACCCGCGCCGCCCGCACCGTCGTTCGACTCCTCGCCCGCGGACTCGTTCTCCTCGCCCGCGGACTCGTTCGGGGACTCATTTGGGATCCCGCCCGGGAACTCACCCGGGGACCCACTCGGGGACTCGCTCATGAACCGACTCTACGACGGTCGATCGATGCACAACCGATGCGCATTGAGCGGGCAGCTCCGCCGCTCGCAGGATGACGGTACCGGGGCCCGTCGACGGTGACGCGGACCGGTCCGTACGAAGCGAGGAGTCGCCGTCATGAGTCCGGATCCGAGCGCCGCGCCGCCTCCCGCCGCACCGCTGTGGAGCCGGCCGGAGGAGTCGTACTCCGACGAGGAACTGGCCCGCGGTCTGGTGGCGGGCGACGAGGCGTGTCTGGCCGCCGCCTATCACCGCTGGTCGGGCCTGGTACACACGCTCGCCCGGCGCTCGCTGGGGGACGCCAGGGAGGCCGAGGACGTCACGCAGCAGGTGTTCCTGGGGGTCTGGCGCGGCCGCCGGGGCTACCGGCCGGAGCGCGGCACGCTCGCGGGGTGGATCGTCGGCATCGCCAAGCGCAAGATCGCCGACGCGCTGGCCGCGCGGACCCGTCGCACCGACCTCGTCTCCTCGGTCGGCTCCGTGCTCGCGCTCGCCGCCCCCGCGCAGCAGCGCCCCGAGGCCGTCCTCGACCGGGTGCTCGTCCACCACGAGCTGGCCCGGCTCCCGGCCCCCCAGCAGCGGGTGCTGCGGCTGACCTTCTACGAGGACCTGACCCAGGCCCAGATCGCGGAGCGCACCGGTCTGCCCCTGGGCACGGTGAAGAGCCACGCCCGGCGCGGGCTGCACCGACTGCGCGACTGTCTCGGGCAGGAGAGGTGTGCCTGAGGGGATGCCGAGTGGGCGCACCACGACTCGCACTCTCTTTCGATGCACGAACGATGCATTTAGGAGGACCGGGCTCGTACGCATCCGAGTCGCCACCCCCGCCCGAAGGGAAGGGCGGGGCCCCGAGGGCCGCACCCCGGCACCGGATGACGCCCTCGCCCGTCGACACCCGGAGGACTCCGCCGTGAAAGAAGCCGTCCACATCAGCCGGAATCCCGCGTCGCAACCCGACCTGGAGGACCTGCTGAACCAGGTGGCTCTGGGCGACCAGCGGGCGTTCACCGTGCTCTACGACGCCATGGCGGGCCCGGTGCTGGGCGTCGCCCGCGGTGTGCTGCGCGACCGCGCGCAGGCCGAGGAGGTGGCCCAGGACGTGCTCGTCGAGGTCTGGCGCACCGCCTCCCGGTTCCGCCCCGAGCGCGGATCCGCCGCCAACTGGATCCTCACCCTCGCCCATCGCCGGGCCGTGGACCGGGTCCGTTCGGCGGCGGCCGCCGCGGCCCGCGAGCACCGGGCGGCCCTGCTCGACCGGATGCCCGCCTACGACCAGGTGACCGAACAGGTCGAGGCGCGCCTGGAGCGGGAGCAGGTGCGCCACTGCCTGCGCGCCCTGACGGACATCCAGCGCCAGGCGGTCACCCTGGCCTACTACCGGGGGCTCACCTACCGGCAGGTCGCCCAGGACCTCGCCCTGCCGCTGGGCACGGTCAAGACCCGGATGCGCGACGGGCTCATCCGGCTGCGCGACTGCCTGGGAGCGGGCGCGTGAGCGCCGCCGCCCCGCCCCCGTCGACGAGGGCGTACGCGCGGGCGCACCGCCCCGCCGACCGCGTCCGAGCCGTCGCGCCGCCCCCGCGCGGACCCGTCATCCGCGAGGCGGCCGGGGCAAGAACCCGCTGGTGCGGGCGGCGTACCGGGCGTAGCCGGGGCGCCCGGCCATGTGCCGTTCCAGCAGCGGCTTGCCGCTCCCCCGGATCAGCAGGAAGCTCATCACCACGGGCGAGACGAGGGACACCGCAGCCGCGGCGCCCGAGTCGCAGGCGATCAGGTAGAGCCCCCACCACACGCAGAAGTCGCCGAAGTAGTTGGGGTGGCGGGTGTAGCGCCACAGGCCCCGGTCCATGATCAGGCCCCGGTTGGCGGGTTCGGCCTTGAACCGGGCCAGCTGGGCGTCCCCGACCGCCTCGAAGAACAGGCCGGCCGCCCACAGCGCCGTCCCCGCCCAGGCGAGGCCGGACGGCTCCGTCCGTACGTACTGCGCGGCCTGGACCGGCAGCGACACCAGCCACACCAGGGCGCCCTGGAGGAGGTACACCATGCGCAGGGCGTACAAGTCGCGGCTGCCGGGGGCCTTGGCGAGGAGCGCCTCGTAGCGCGGGTCCTCGCGGTGGCCGCGCCCGCGCCGGGCGATGTGCCCGGCCAGCCTCAGCCCCCACACGGACGTCAGGACCGTCACCAGCACCCGGCGCCCGGTGTCGCCCTCGCCGGCCGAGGCCGCGCAGCTCACCAGGGCGACCGCGGTGAAGCCGAGGCCCCAGGCGACGTCCACGATCCGGTGCAGTCGCCTGCGTACGGCGACGGCGAAGGTGACCAGCATGACGGCGAGCGCGGCGAGTACCGACCAGAGCAGGTTCCACGCGAAGGCGTCCCAGGCGAAGACGTCCCGGGCAAAGACACTCACGGCGTACGCGTTCACGGTCGCTCCAGTCCGGCATACCACCGCGCCGGCGTGGCGGGCATACCGCTGGCGCCGTCGGTGGTGGGGCGCACGCTCAGGATCTGGTCGACGCCCATGCGGCGCTGCTCGAAGGCGAGCGCCCCACCGACCAGATACAGCCGCCACACCCGGGCCCGCTGCTCGCCGACGAGCCGTACGGCGTCGCTCCAGCGGTCCTCCAGGGTGCGATGCCAGGCGGCGACCGTGCGGACGTAGTGCTCGCGCAGCGACTCCACCGAGCGCACCTCCAGACCGGCCCCCTCGAGCAGCGTGACGGTCTCGCCGAGCGGCCGCATGTGCATGTCGGGCGCGATGAACGACTCGATGAAGGCCCCGCCTCCGGGCGCGGTGGCGCCCCGCGACATCTGCTGCACCAGCACACGACCCCCGGGGCGCAGCAGCCGGTGCAGGGCGGCCGTGAACGCCGGATACTCGGCGTCCCCGACGTGCTCGCCCATCTCGACGGCGGCGACGGCGTCGTAGGCCCCGCCGTCGACGTCCCGGTAGTCCCGGCACACCACGTCGACGCGGCGCTCCAGGCCCCGTTCCCGCACCCGGGCGCGCACATGGGCCGCCTGCTCCCGGGCCAGGGTGACGGCGGTGACCTGCGCCCTGTGCTCCTCGGCCGCGTACAGGGTGAGCGATCCCCAGCCGCAGCCGATGTCCAGCAGCCTGGCCCCCGGCACCAGGCCGAGTTTGCGGCAGATCAGTTCCAGCTTGGCCCGCTGGGACCGCTCGGCGGTGACGCCCGGCCCCTCGTCCGTCGTCCCGCCCGGCTCCTCGCCCGGCCAGTAGCCGCACGAATAGGCCATGGTGTCGTCGAGGAGCAGCCGGTAGAAGTCGTTGGACAGGTCGTAGTGGTGGCTGATGGCGGCTCGGTCGCGGGCCTTGCTGTGCAGTCCGCCGCGCAGCCGGGCCTGCGACGCGGGGTCAGCCAGGCGCGGGCCGACGGCGCCGAGGCGTGCGGCCGTGCGCAGCGCGCGCGTCCGGTGGGCGAGGGTGAGCCGGGGCGGGTGCAGGTCGTGCTCCCGCGCGGCGGCCCACAGGGCACGCAGGCCCCCGGCGAGATCGCCGTCGACGTCGAGTTCGCCGGTGACGTACGCCTGTGCGACGCCGAGTTCGCCTGGCTGCCACAGCAGCCGGCGCAGGGCGCGCCGGGAGCGTACGACCACGACCGGACCGCCGGCGGGGCCGGTCTCGCTGCCGTCCCAGGCGCGCAGCCGCACCGGCAGCGGGCCGCCGAGCGCGTCCTCGACGAGCGCGGCGAGCCGGTGCGCGGCACCGGAACGGGCGGTGCGGACGGTGCGCGGGGTGCTCATCGGGCGGGCTCCTCCTTGGTGAACAGATACTGCTGCACATCGAGGTAACCGGAGCGGAATCCGGCTTCGGAGTAGGCCAGGTAGAGGTTCCACATACGGCGGAAGGCGGTGTCGAAGCCGAGGGCTTCCACCTCGTCCGCGCGCTCGGCGAAGCGTTGCCGCCACAGGCGCAGGGTCTCGGCGTAGTGCGCCCCGAAGGCGTCGCGCCGGGTGACGGTCAGCCGGGTGTGGTCGCGGACGGTCCGGGCGACGGCCTCCACGGAGGGCAGCAGGCCGCCGGGGAAGACGTACTTCTGGATCCAGGTGTAGGTGTCGCGGCTGGCGAGCATGCGGTCGTGCGGCATGGTGATGGCCTGGAGGACGGCGCGTCCGCCGGGAGCGAGCCGCTCGTCGAGGGTGCGGAAGTACACCGGCCAGAACTCCTCGCCGACGGCCTCGATCATCTCGACGCTGACGACGACGTCGTAGGTGCCGCGGGCCTCTCGGTAGTCGCACAGTTCGACGGTGACGCGGTCGGCGAGCCCGGCGTCGCGCACCCGGGCACGGGCCAGGTCGCGCTGTTCGCGCGAGAGGGTGAGCGAGGTGACGTGCGCGCCGCGGGCGGCGGCCCGGATCGCGAGTTCGCCCCACCCGGTGCCGATCTCCAGCAGCCGGGTGCCCGCGCCCGCTTCGGCGAGGTCCAGCAGCCGGTCGATCTTGCGGTGCTGGGCGGCGGCAAGCTCGTCCCAGTGGGCGGGGAAGCCGCCGAAGACCGCGGAGGAATAGGTGAGGGTGTCGTCGAGGAAGAGGGCGAAGAGGTCGTTGGACAGGTCGTAGTGGTGGCTGATGTTGGTACGGGCGCCGTCGGGTGTGTTGCGCCGGGCCCCGGGCCGGCGCGGCGCCCACAGTCCGCGCAGCCGCTGGAGCGGGGCGGGGATCAGCTCGGCGGCGTGGGCGGCGAGCACGGTCAGGGCACCGGTCAGGTCGGGTGCGTCCCACTCGCCGGCCATGTACGACTCGCCGAAGCCGATCAGGCCGCTCGTGCCGATCCGGCCGTGGAACGCCCGGGGGTCGTGGAGCTGCAGCAGCGGTCCGCCGCGGCCGGCCTCGGTGCCGTCGGCGTACCGCGCCAGCAGCGGCAGCCGGTCCAGGGCCCGGCGTACCACCGCCGCGGTGACGGCCGTACGCACCCGGGAGGCGTCCGGCGGGGCCGCCACGTCGGGCCAGCGGGCCGGGTCGACGCCCACCGTGCCCGGGCGTACGGCGCGCCGCGCGGCGGCGGGGCGGGGCTCGACTGTCGTCATGTCACGCTCTCTTCGGTGTTCCGGGTCTTCGCGGTGGAACGTGTGGGGCGCTGCCGGACGGGGCGGGGCTGGACGGGCAGCCCCTTCAGGTACAGGCGGATGCCGTGCACCCGGATCGCGGCGGAGACGACGGCGGTGGACCACGGGTGGCGCAGGGCCTGGCCCAGCACCTCCCGCGCCGTGACCGCGCGACGGGCGCCGCGCACGGTCGCGGTGAACGGCCGGCCGCCGTCCCGGTCGAGGTGCACGGTGAGGTCGAGCCGCTCGTCCGGCACCGGCAGGCGCATGCGGTAACGGCCGTCGACGGGGAAGAAGGGGGAGACGTAGAACTCCTTCTCGGTGGCGGCGGTCCCCGTCGCGTCCGGGCGCAGCAGGTAACAGTGCCGTCCGCCATAGGTGTTGTGGACCTCGGCGACGACATGGCGCGGGGTGCCGTCGGGGTCGTGGCACCAGTAGAGGGTCAGCGGGTTGAAGACGTGCCCGAGAACCCGTGCGTGCGTCAGCATCAGCACCGGTCCGCCCGCCGGCCGCACCCCGCGCCCGGTGAGGAAGGCGTCCAGGTGCGCCCGGACCGGGCGCCCGTCGCCGGTGAAGTGGTCGCGCGCGTCGAACCGCGCCAACGGCCGCAGCGGGCGCGGGAGTACGGGGGGACGGTCGGGGTCGACGAGCCACATGTAGGTGCGGTGGCGCAGCGCGTACCGGAGGGGCGCGGTGCGCACATGGGTGATCGTGCAGGGGTACAGGGCGGGGACGGCCGTCACCAGCGCACCCCCAGCGTGGCGGCGGCCCGGACGCCGGAGCGGCAGCCGTCCTCGTGGAAGCCCCAGCCGTGGTAGGCGCCCGCGTACGCGGTGACGTCCGTGTCCAGTTCCGGGAGCCGCTGCTGGGCGGCGAGCGACTCCGGTGTGTAGACGGGGTGTTCGTAGACCATGCGGGCCAGGACCCGGCCGGGGTCGACCAGGTCCTCGCCGCCGAGGGTGACGACGAACGTCTCGGCGGCGTCGAGGCGTTGGAGGCGGTTCATGTCGTAGCTGACGCGCACCCGGTCGGCACCGGCCGTGCAGGAGGGCAGCAGGTGGTTCCAGGAGGCGCGGGCGCCACGGGCGCGCGGGAGCAGGGTGGTGTCCGTGTGCAGGAGGGTGGTGTTGCGGGTGTAGCGGAACGCGCCGAGGACCTCCTTCTCCGCCACGGTGGCGTCGGCCAGCAGGCTCAGCGCCTGGTCGGGGTGGACGGCGACGACGACACCGTCGTAGGACTCGGTGGTGCCGTCGTCGGTGGTGATCTCCGCGCCGTCGGCGTGCCGGCGCAGCGAGCGGACCGGCGTCGCGACGCGTACCCGGTCCAGCCGTTCGGCGACGCGGTCGACATAGCTGCGGGAGCCGCCGGTCACCGTGCGCCAGACCGGGGAGCCGCCGATCGAGAGCATGCCGTGGTGCTCCAGGAAACGGAACAGATAGGCGGCCGGGTAGCGTTGGGCGGTGGCGGCGTCGCAGGACCAGACGGCCGACACCAGCGGTGTCATGAAGTGCGCGCGGAAATAGGGCGAGAAGCCCTCGCGGTCGAGGAACGCGCCGAGCGTCGGGGTGTCTTCGGCGCTCCGGGCGAGCTGTCCGCGGGCCGCCCGGTGGAATGCCGGGACCTCGGCAAGCATCCGCAGATAGGCGCCGCGCAGGGCGTTGCGGGGCCGGGCGAGCAGTCCGGCCGGGCCGCGGGCGCCGGCGTACTCGAGCCCGCAGCCCTCGCACCGTACGGACAGGCTCATCTCCGACTCCTGGGTGGCGACGCCGAGTTCGCCGAAGAGGCGCAGGAGGTTGGGGTAGGTGCGGCGGTTGTGCACGATGAATCCCGAGTCGACCTGGTGCACCCGGCCGTCGGACGAGGTCAGCCGGTGGGTGTGGGCGTGCCCGCCGAGCCGGTCGTCCCCCTCGTACAGCGTGACGTGGTGGGTGCGGGCGAGAACGTGGGCGGCGGTCAGGCCCGCCACCCCGCTGCCCACCACGGCCGTACGCCGCCGCCCGTCACGCGTCCCGCCCGCGGAACCCTCCGCCATGTGTGCCACCGCCTTCATCGCGCCCTGACCGGCCAGGGCCCCTCGCGCGTAATCCGTGGCCGGTGGGCGTGTGGATTGGTCGGCGTTCGCGTCCGGACCGGTCGGCGCTCTCCCGATGGGCGGGACGGCATCGCGGGGCAGTTAATTCCCGCCCCCTCTACACATAAGCGATGAATAAGGGCAGAATGGGGTGTAAGCGGTGTTCACCGCATACCGCATCTGCGGTTCGGCCTGTCAGCCAAAGGAGACGGTCATGGCCCACGTCTCACCGACCAGGGGTGACATATCCACTCACCCGGATGCCGCCGAGATGCGGGAGCGCTACGCCCGCGTGCTCGGCGGTCGTGATGTGGTGCTCATGGACGGGCCGGTGTTCCTGCTCGGCCTGTACTGCGCCGCGTCCCCGTGGATACTCCACTACAACCTGAGCCAGCCCGCGCTCGCGCCCCACAACCTGATCATGGGCGTGGCCATCGGCCTGCTGGCCCTCGGGTTCACCGCCGCGCCGGCCCGGATGTACGGACTGAGCTGGGCCATGTGCGCCCTCGGTGTGTGGATGATCATCGCGCCCTGGATCGTCGGCACGAGCCCCGACACCGGAGTCGTGCTGAACAACATCATCATCGGCGCGCTGGCCATCGTCCTCGGCATGATGTGCGCGCTGGCGGCGGCACGCAGCGTCCCCAAGCCATAAAAGTCTCGCAACTATCACAGGAGGCGAGTCGACGGGCCGGCCGGTCCGCATCCAGCGGGCCGGCCCGCCTGTGTCTCCACGACGGACCGGCCCCCGTGCCTGTCGGCAGGCGTCCGCGAACGCCCGTCGACGGCAGGTCAGGTTCCGGCGGGCTCCCCCTCCGGCACGGCCGTGGCGTCGTACTGTTCGCTGATCTCCTTCCCGCCGAACGGCCACACCTTCTCCCGCCACGCCCAGACCAGGAACGCCGCACAGCCGAGGGCCAGCCAGGCCAGCGACCATTCGATGGGGTGCCGGCCCGGGGAGTTGTGGTCGGCGTAGCCGTAGATGACGCACCAGCCGGCGAGGGCGAGGACGCTCGGCAGCGGATAGAGCCACATCCGGTACGGGCGGTCGAGCGTCGGCCGGCGCCTGCGCAGCACCGTCAGCGCGACGATCTGGGCGAGCGCCTGGACGATCACCATCACGGTGGTCAGCAGCTGGATCAGGGTCGCCAGGTCGGTGTGCCGGCCGATCAGGAAGCCGATCGCGGTGATCGCGCCCATCGCGGCCAGGCCCGGCACGGGGAACCGGTGCCGGGGGTGGAGCTTGGCGAACGGGCGGAAGAACACCCCGTCGCGGGCGGCGTCGTACGGCACGCGCGAGCCGCCGAGCAGCCCGGTGAACACCGAGGCGAAGGCCGTGATCAGGATCAGGACGGTCACCGTGTCGGCGGCGCCCCTGCCCCAGGTCTCCTCCAGCACCGCCGACGCCACGGAGGTGGAGGCGATGTCGGCCGGGTCGGTCATCCGATGCCAGTCGACGACGCCGAGCGTGCCGATCTGGAGCAGCAGGTAGATCCCCATGATGCCGAGGACGGAGAAGACGATGGAGCGCGGCAGGGTGCGGCCGGGGTCCTTGATCTCGGCACCCATGTAGGCGGTGGTGTTGTAGCCGAGGTAGTCGTAGATGCCGATGGTCAGGCCGGCCGCGAAGCCGGGCCAGAAGTGGCCGCTCGTCAGGTCGAAGGCGCCCGCCGGGTAGGTGAAGGCCCGGTGCGGGCTGAAGTGGGTGGCCGCGGCGGCGATCACCAGGACCACCGAGGCGATCATCACCACCCACATCACGGCGGTGATGCGCGCGATGTGCTCGATGCCGCGCCAGAGCAGGAGCACCACCAGGGCGATGACGCCGAGGCCGATCAGATCGCCGGACGTCCGGTCCAGTCCTGGTGCCAGATAGCCCAGGTACTGGACGAAGCCGACCACTCCGGTGGACATGATCAGCGGGATGAAGAGCATCGCCGTCCACACGAACAGGAACGGCATCAGCCGTCCGGTGCGGTACTGGAAGGCCTGGCGGAGGTAGACGTAACTGCCGCCCGAGCCGGGCATGGCGGCGCCCAGTTCGGCCCAGACGAGGCCGTCGCACAGCGCCAGCACGGCGCCCGCGACGAACCCGACGACCGCCTGGGGGCCGCCGAACGCGGCGACCATCAGCGGGATCGTCACGAACGGACCGATGCCGCACATCTGGCTCATGTTGATGGCGGTGGCCTGGAACGGACCGACGCGGCGGACGAACCCGCCCGGGGAAGGAGGGGCAGGAGGCGGGGTACCGGACATGAGGACTCCTGACGCACGGCAGGGAGACGGACCCGCCCGGCGGGACCGACCGAGTGGCCGATATAGTTAAGGAGATTTACTAGAGGCGTCAAGTATGCGTCGGCAGTGCACGAGAATGGTCCGATGCCCGCAAGCGACGCCGTAGAACAGCCGGACCAGCCCTGGAACCGGCAGCGGCTGCGCAGCACCAACGAGCGGCTGCTGCTCGACCGGCTGCGCGGCCTCGGCGCGGCGTCCCGCGCCCAGCTGGCCCGCGAGACCGGGCTGTCCAAGCCGACCGTGTCCAGCGCGCTGGCCGCGCTGGAGGCCGTCGGGCTGGTCCACGAGGTCGGCACCCACGCCCCCGAGCGCGGCCGCACGGCGGTCCTGTACGCCCCCGACCCGGCCGCGGGCTACGCGCTGGGCATCGACGTCGGACGGGGCTGGCTGCGGGTGGCCGTCGCCGATCTCGACGGCACGCTGGTCGCCCGCGCCGATGTGCGCAACCGCGCCCGCGGCTCCGGCGCCCTGGCGGACCTGGTGGTCTCCACCGCCCGCCAGGTGGTCGCGAACTCCGGCGTGGACCCGGGCGAGGTGGTGCACGGGGTGGTCGGCACGCCGGGGGTGTACGACGAGAAGCAGCGCCGGGTGCGGTACGCGATGCATCTGCCGGGCTGGGGCAGGGCCGGCCTGCTGGAGGGGCTGCGGGAGGACCTGGGCGTACCGCTGGAGATGCACAACGACGCCAATCTGGCCGCGCTGGGCGAGTACACGTACGGGGTCGGCGCGGGCAGCAGGCTGTTCGCGTACATCCTGATCGGCACCGGCCTCGGCATGGGGGTGGTCAGCGAGGGACGGCTGTTCACCGGGGCGCACGGGCTGGCCGGGGAGATCGGCTTCCTGCCCTGGCCGGGGCAGCCGAAGCCGGAGCGGCTGGAGGACGCGGTGTCGGGCGTGGCCGTGGTGGAGGCGGCGCGCCGGTTCGGGATGAGCGGGCAGCTCACCGCGAAGGCGGTCTTCGAGGCGGCCCGGCTCGGCAATCCGGCCGCGCTGCGCGCGGTGCGGCTGGAGGGCGAGCGGATCGCGCACACGGTGGCGGCGGCCGCCGCCGTCCTCGACCCCGACCTGGTGGTGCTCGGCGGAGGCGTCGGCCACAGCGTCGATCTGCTGCTGGGTCCGGTCCGGGAGCATCTGCGCACGCTCACGCCGCTGCGGCCGCGGATATCCCCCAGCCGACTGGGTGAGGACGCGGTGCTGCTCGGCGCGGTGGCGACGGCGCTGGGCACGGCACGGAACACGGTGTTCGAGCGCAGATCCTCGGGCGCCTGAACCCCGGCCGCTCTCGCGCGGACCCGGCCGGCCTCGCGTGCACCCCGGCCGACCTCGCGGGCCCCGGAACCTCGCGCAGCCCCGGCCATTCTCGCGTGAACCCCGGCCATTCTCGCGTGAACCCCGGCCGCTCTCGCGCGGACCCGACCGGCCTCGCGGGCCCCGATCGACCTCGCGTGGACCCCGGGCCGCCCTCGCGCGGGCCCGGCCGTCGCGTCCGGGACACCCGGGCCGCAGTGATCGACACGCCCCACCCCGCGTTCTAGCCTGAGCTTGGTTAGTAAAGTTTCCTAACTTTACGAAGACCGCCGTGTTCCCTCGCCCCGCCCGACGCTGTCTCGCCGGGTGCCGGTCTCGGCGACGGCCTCGACGGTGTCGGGGAAGGGCACCGCGACGACCACGGTGACCGTGCGCAACACCGGCGCCGGCCGGACGCCGTCGCTGCTGACGGACGTCCGTCTCGTGGACGCGAGCGGCCGTCCGGTGCTGCCGGTGCGCTGGTCGGACAACCAGGTGAGCCTCTGGCCCGGCGAGTCGGCGACACTGACCGCCACCTACTGCACGGCCGGTCTGCACGGCCCGGCGCCCGGGGTGCGGATCTCCGGCTGGAACGCGAAGGAGCTGACGGTACCGGCGGGCTGATCCCGCGGACCCGGCCGGGGCCGGGCCCGCGGGGCGCGTCAGCTGACGTTGAGCGCGGTGTCGTCGAGCACGAACGACGTCTGGAGGGTGGAGCCCTCGACGCCGGTGAACTTCAGGGTGACGGTCTGGCCGGCATAGCTCGCCAGACTGAAGCTGCGCTGGGTGTAGCCGCTCGCGGCGTTCAGGTTGGAGTAGGTCGCCAGGGTGCTCAGGACGGTTCCCGAGCTCTTGAGGACCTGGACCTTGAGCGTGTCGTAGGCGGTGCTGGTGGTGGTCTCCGCCGTGTCGATGTGCAGATAGAAGCTGAGAGCGGCGGTGGTGCAGGCGGCCGGGATGGTCACCGACTGGGACAGGGTGTCGGTGGTGGCGGTGCCGTAGCCGTCCAGCCAGGCCTTGTACGAGCCGGTCCGGGCCGCCTCGCTGCTGGAGTTGGTGATGACGCCGCTGCTGGCGCTCCAGACGGTGTTGCCGGACTCGAAGCCGTTGTTGCCGAGCAGCTGGCTCGCGGTGCAAGTGGTGCCGCCGCCTCCGCCGCTGGTGCCCGTGCCGGCCAGCCAGGCGGTGGCGTTGAGGGCGAGGGCCGCGTTGGTGGCGCCGGTGTCGTTCCAGCCGTCGTACAGGGTGTTGCCGGACTGGCCCGTGCCGTCGTCGATGGGCGAGCTGTCGCCCCAGAAGGCGACGCGGCCGCTGCCGAAGGTGCTGGTCGCGAAGAACGCGCCGGTGTTGCCGGAGTAACCGGTGCGGTAGACCAGGCCCTTGACCGAGGAGTTGTCGGCGGGCTTGAGGGTGGCCGTGGTGCCGTCGGCGATCAGGCTCTTGGTGACCTTGCCGAAGGAGCCGTTGAGCACCGCGTTGGAGCTGTCGCTGATCGCGGTCGGGTAGTCCGAGCCGACGTCGAGTGTGTCGATGGAGAAGCCGAACGGGTCGGTGGAGTCGACACTGTTGTTCGTCATCAGGTCGTTGAGGATCTCCAACGCGTCGTAGCCGTCGCTGTTGCGGTCGGCTCCGGTGTGGTCGGAGATCATGAACAGCCCGCCGCCGTTCTTGACGAAGTTCATGATCGCGGTCTTCTCGGCGGTGGTGAAGAGCGTGTTCGGCTCCGGCAGGACCAGCGTGTCGAAGTTCGCCAGGTCGGTCGCCGTCGAGCCGCCGTAGCTGAGGCTGGAGCCGGACGGCAGCGTCTTCAGGCTGTAGCTGCCGGTCTTCTGGAGCGCGACACCCCAGGACGACAGCGCTCCCGTCCAGGAAGTCTCCGAGGTGGGGCTGGAGTTCTGGCCGAGCGGGTCGGGCTGACTGGTGGAGACGATCCAGTCGGCGTTCCCGGCCGTCTCGGCGTGCGCGTTGTCGAACAGGACGCGGTGCGTGGTGGCCGCGTGGGCCGGTGTCGCGTCGGTGGTGACCTGAAGGGCTGCCGCGGTGACGAACAGTCCGAGACCGGCGAGGCCGGTGGTGAGTCTGCGGCGGAACCTTCTGGATCCGGGCATCCGTCAAACCTCCGTGTGGGGTGGGGACATTGCGGGTGCGTGCGCCAACTCTGCGCGCGTAGACCGAAGGTGGGGGTGTCTACACGCGTGGAACGCTTGAAAGGTACACGACACGGAGGTCGGCGGACCATCAAGAGCGGGCAATAACCGGAAGGGACTGCACCCCGCTCCAGTGGGCAGATGCAGTGCAGCGAGGTCCGACCAGAAGGGGCGGAAATGGAGATCTCCAGCATCTTCAGTGCCATCGTCATCGGCATCATCATCGGCGTGCTCGGACGGCTCGTCGTCCCGGGACGCCAGCACATCGGCATCCTGTGGACGATCGCCGTGGGCATCCTGGCCGCGTTCGTCGGATCGGCGATAGCCTCCGCGTTCGGCGTGGCCGACACCAAGGGCGTCGACTGGATCGAGTGGCTCATCCAGATCGGCCTCGCCGCGTTCGGCGTCGCCGCGCTGGACCGGTCCCGCGCACGGCGATAGCGCGGGTCACGCACCCGGCCGCCCGCAAATCCGTTGCGGGCGGCGCCCCGTCACGATTGGCTGCCGTGGTCCGCGACCACCGCCCCGACCCTGACGGAGCCGTCTTGTCCCTGCGTATCACCCCGCTCACCGAGGCCGAGCCCGGACCGTCCAGCCACCGGCTGGCCTGGCTGGCGGCCGGCCCCGCCGGAGAGCCCCTGGGATCCGCGTTCCTGCGCCTGTTCGACCGCGAGGAGCAGCGGCACCTGGCCGAGCTGGAACTCTCGGTGCACCCCGCAGAGCGGCGGGGCGGTGTCGGCACCCGGCTCCTGGACGCCGCGCTGGCCGCGGCACGGGCGCAGGGGCGGCGCTCGGTGCTGGCCCAGGCCGAACAGGGCTCCCCCGCCGACCTGTTCCTGGCGGCGCGGGGCTTTCGGCCCGTGCTGTCGCTGACGTACGCGCGACTGCCGCTGGCCGACATCGACCTTGCCGCGCTCGACGCCCTCGCCGACCGCCCCGGGCCGGGTTACCGGCTGACGGAGTGGGACGGCACCGTGCCGGACGCTCTGGCCCGGACGTACGCCGACGCCCGGCGGGCCATGGACGACATGCCGATGGGGGACACGGACCACGGCAGGGTCGTATGGGACGTGGAACGTCTGGTCGCGGCCGCCGAGGCGGTGGCGCGCCGCGGCGACCTGCTGCACACCGTCGCCGCGGTGGACACCGCGGACGGCTCCGTCGTCGGCTTCAGCGAACTCGTCGTCCCCGGCGACGGCCGCGGCGACGGACAGCACTACGGGACCGCGGTCCTCCCGGAGCACCGCGGTCACGGCCTCGCCCGCCGGATGAAGGCGCTGTCGATCCGCCGGGCCCGCGAGCGGCACCCGGAGCTGGGCGGGCTGCTCACCGACACCGCGGACGGCAACGCGCCGATGCGCGCGGTCAACGACGCCCTCGGATATCTCCCCACACACCGGTCGGTGGAGCACCGGCGCGACCTGTGAGGCCCCAGGGCGCCTCCGTCACCCGCCCCGGACGCCCTACGGGACGTACACGTACGGCGTCGTCGTGGTCAGTGGCGTGAAGCCGAGGCGTTCGAGGATGGGGCGGCTGTCGTCGGTGGCGTCGACCTGGAGGTAGCGGTAGCCGCGGTCGGCGGCGATGCGGGCGCGGTGGGCGATCAGCGCCCGGTAGATGCCCCGGCCGCGCCAGCTCCCGACGGTGCCGCCGCCCCACAGCCCGGCGAACGGGGTGCCGGGGTGCAGTTCCATCCGGGCCGAGCTCACGGGCACGTCGCCGGCGAGGGCCACCACGCCGACGAGGGTGTCCGGGTCGGCGGCCAGCCGGGTCAGCATCCGGTGCCGCAGCCCGTCGCTGGGTACACCGAAGGCCTGCTCGTGCGCGTCGGCCATCAGGTCCACGCCGACGGCGTCGGTGACCGGCAGCAGCCGGATGCCGGCGGGCGGTTCGGCATCGAGGGACAGCTTCGCCACCTCGGCGACCAGCAGCGTCTCGGTCGGCTCGGGGGTGAAGCCGGCCGCCTGGAGCCGTGCGCCGAGGTCGACCGGCAGATCGTGCCCGTAGATCTTCCATTCGAAGGTGTGGCCGAGGCCGGTGAAGTGGGCGATCTGCTCGGCGATCGCCGCGTCGGCGCCCTCGGCGTCGAGGGCCGACCAGACGATCCCGTTCCACTCCTGTGCGGAGGCGACCTGGCGGACCACGTTCCCGGCGCGTTCGACGCGGGTGCCGGGGCCGTCCGGGCGGGCTCCTTCCCGCATGAGCCGGTCGTAGAGGGCGAGCAGCGCCTCGCGTTCCGCGTCGTCCGTACGGTTCATCCGGTCCGTTCCGTTCATGTGATGCACGTGCCGACCCAAGCATCGCGGAACAGCCGGTTCAACATATTTACGACGGCACGCCCGGGCCGAGGGGCGGCACGCCCCCGGCCGAGGCGGTGGGCGCCGCTCACCGCCGCTCGCACGTCGGCGCCGCGTGACGGAAGACCCCCGTCCGGGATCCTCCGTACGAACCGGAACCGTCCCGGCGCCGCGCTCACGCGCCGCCCCGGCCGGCGCCGCCTCCGGGGTCAGCGTTGCCGCTGCGGCCTGAAGCGCCGGTGGAGGGCGACACCGC
This sequence comes from Streptomyces sp. NPDC002265, assembly GCF_040296125.1. Classification (NCBI taxonomy): domain Bacteria; kingdom Bacillati; phylum Actinomycetota; class Actinomycetes; order Kitasatosporales; family Streptomycetaceae; genus Streptomyces; species Streptomyces sp. NPDC002265. The sequence continues at coordinate 51,746 of NZ_JBEOWS010000009.1, forward strand.
CCAGCAGCAGGGCCGCACTGCCCGCGAGCGCCGGGAGGGTATGGTCCGAACCCGTATGGGCCAGGGAGGGGACCGTTTCTTCTCCTGTGTGCGGCACGGGCCGGGGCACCTGGTTCTCCTGGTGGTCCTGGCGCTCCTTCGGCGGCACGACCGTCCGCCCCGGCGGCGGGCTCACGGGCCGAGCGGGCTCGACGGGCTCTTCCGGCTGGTCCACGGAGGTGTTCGTGGACCTGTCGCCGAAGGCCGGGTTGCCGATACCGACCACGGTGACCGCGTTGCCGCTGACGTTCACCGGGAGGTCCACCGGCAGCTGGAGATCGTTGCCGGAGACGACCCCCGGTGAACCCACCGCCGCGCCGTGCGCGTGCGCCCCGCCCGGGGTGTGCGCCCCGGTGACACCTGAGGTCCCGGACGTACCCGAGGTACCGGACGTGCCCGACGTACCCGAGGTCCCGGACGTGCCCGAGGTCCCGGCCTGCGCCGAGTCCCTGTGGGCACAGGCGTTGCCCGCTGCCGGGTTCAGCAGCCCCGCGACGTTCACGGTGTTCCCGCACACGTTCAGCGGCACGTGCACCGGAAGGTGAAGGGTGTTGCCGGAGATCAGACCGGGCGAGCCGGCCGCGGAACCGTCCGCCGCGGAACCGGCGTACGCGGGAATCGTGACTGCCATCGCACCGGAGGCGGCGGCCACGGCGATCACACCGTTTCGCGCTACCCGTCTCATAGGTCTCCCTGCCTTCCACACATCGTCGCGGGCGCTCACCCGCACGGAGAGAACGCGGGTCGAACCGGAGTGGTTATGGCCGATCGGGCTTTCACTCCATCGAGTGGCAGATCCGTCGAACTAGCATGAATACCGTCATATCGATCCCCGCCCTGACACCGCCGGGTACGAGGGCCGCGACGGCCGGGGCCGACGACGGCGCCGGCCCGGCGACAGCACCGGCCATGGCGCCCGGACCAGCGGCAGCACGCCCGGAGGCGAGTATTCCGGGCGCCGCCTATCGTGAGCGGGAAGAGCCCGGACCACAGTGGGGCGCGCTGGAGGCACTCATGCCGGCACAGCAGTCAACACGGCCCGCCCTGCGGCGCCGCGCACTTGTCACAGCCGTCGGGCTCACCCTGCTCGGCGGCGGGCTGCCGGTGGCGGCCGCGGCCGACGGCGGGCCCGAGCTGTCCCGGTTCTACCAGCAGAAGATCACCTGGTCGCGATGCCGCGGCAGCGATGCGCCCCGGGACCTGGAGTGCGGCAAGGTCACGGTCCCCCTCGACTACGCGAAGCCCGCCTCCGGCACCATCTCCCTGGCTCTGGCCCGCTACCGGGCGACGGGGAAGTCGCGCGGCTCGGTGCTGCTCAACTTCGGCGGTCCCGGCGGTTCCGGGGTCAGCGAACTGGCCATCGGCGGCAAGGACTTCATGGGCCTGACCAACGGCTATGACGTGGTGTCCTTCGACCCCCGGGGCGTCGGCCGGTCCGCGCCCGTCACCTGCGGCGACGGACTGTACGGCGGCGCGGCGGGTGCGCCGGACAGCGCGGGGAACACCCTGGACGACCCGCAGGCCGTGCTCGGCCTGCTGCGCAAGACGGCCCAGGCGTGCGCACAGCACTCCGGACCCGTGCTGCGCCACATAGGGACGGTCGACGCCGCCCGGGACATGGACGTCATACGCCAGGTGCTCGGCGACAGGAAGCTCAACTACCTGGGGTTCTCCTACGGCACCCGGCTCGGCGCGGTGTACGCGGCCCGGTTCCCGGACCGGGTGGGCCGGATGGCGCTCGACGGGGTGGACACGCTGACCGAGCCGCTGGCCGAGCAGGGGGTGGCCGGTGCCGCCGGGCAGCAGGTGGCGCTGGACGACTTCGTCGACTGGTGCGTCCAGGACATCGCCTGCCCGTTCGGGCAGGACGCGCGCACGGCCGGGGAGCAGATCGTGCAGCTCGTCCGCTCCCTCGACGAGGAGCCGGTGGCGACGGACTTCGGTGAGCAGTTCACCGGTCAGGACCTGGTCGCCGCTCTCAGCCAGGGCCTGTACAGCGAGAAGCTCTGGCCGCTGCTGGAACGGTCGCTGGCCGAGCTGGTGGAGGACGGCTCGACGGGCGGGATCATGCAGTTCGTCTCCGGCGGCAGCGCGCTGCCGGTCCCGGTCCCGTTGAAGGGCGCGCTCCCCGGGCGGCAGAGCCTGCTGCCGCTCCCGCAGCAGGGCGTGCCCCCGGCCGGACGGAAAGGCGTGCTCCCTGCCGGACGGAAGGACCTGCTCCCCGTCCGGCACGAGGGTGTGCTGCCGCCGTCCGGGTCCCGGACCGGCAGCGGCCTGGCCGACGAGGACGACATCCCGGTCGACAACTTCCCGGCGGCGCTCGTGGCGATCAACTGCGCGGACGACCCCGACCGTCCCACCGCCGCGCAGGTCACGAAGGATCTCGCCCGGCTGCGCGCCGAGTACGACCAGGCGTCCCCGGTGTTCGGCGAGTACCGCCTCACCCAGGTGCTGATGTGCTACGGCCGCCCCAAGGGCACCACCTACATCCGCGACCACGTCAAGAACCTCACCACCCCGAAGATGCTCCTGGTCGGCACCCGCGGCGACCCGGCGACGCCGTACCGCTGGACCGTCGAGACGGCCCGGCGGCTCGGGTCGTCGGCCGTGGTGCTCGACAACAGGGGCGAGGGCCACACGGGCTACACGTCCTCGAAGTGCGTGCACGGCAAGGTGGACGACTTCCTGCTGTACGGCTCCCTGCCGGCCGACGGCAGCTCCTGCGGCCCCGACGACGGGAAGGGCTGAGGTCCCCGGCATACGGGAGCCCACCGTGCCCCGCCGGGTGCCCGCAGTCGGCGCCCGGGCCTCAGGCCGCCCGGTCCGTCACGAACCGGTCGATCGCCGCGGTCAGTTCGGCGGGCTTCTCCACCGGGAGCTCATGGCCGGCGTCGATGATCCTGACCTCCGCGTCCGGGTAGCCCTTGGCCATCCGCAGCATCTGCTTCACCGGCAGCTGGATGTCGTGGAAGCCGTGGACCATCAGGGTGGGCGTGCGGATCTCGCCGACCCGGTCCAGCACGTCGAAGGCCCGCATGGCGCCGTAGAGCGTCATCACGACCTCGCGCGGGGTGCCCGCGGAGGAGCGCACGTACCGCTTGATCTCCTCACGCGGGTAGCCGGGGGCGAACGCCCGCTGGATGTTGGTGGCGACGAACAGCTTGAAGGGGACCAGGGTCGAGGTCGCCATCAGCAGACCGCGCCCCCGGCTGTACGTCATCCGGCTGATGGAGTTCACCAGCACCATCCGCTCGACCCGCTCGGGGTGGGCGAGGGTGATCGTCTGGGAGATCATCCCGCCCATGGAGTGGCCGATCAGCACACAGCGTTCGATCTTGAGGTGGTCGAGCAGGGCGAGCACGTCCCGCGCCAGCTCCTCGATCGTGCGCACCCCCGCACCGCCGCTCTCGCCGTGCCCGCGCAGGTCGAGCCGGACCACCCGGCGCCGCTCGGCGAAGTGCGCCACCTGGTGGTCCCAGCGGTGCCGGTCGGCGGTCCAGCCGTGGATGAAAACCAGGGGCACGCCGTCACCGTCGCGGGGGCCCTCGTCGTCGTACGTCAGAGCTGCGCCCTCGACTTCGAGCTGCGGCATGGGTGCCTCCTGGAGTGCGGTCCGGCCGGACCGGCCACCGACCGGTTACTGACCGGTACGGTAACCGGCCGCCACCCGTTCCGTCACCGGCGTTCGCCGAGGAATTCGAGGATGTGACCGAACACGTCGAGCGCCGCGCCCCGGCCCAGGAACGGGTCCAGATGCCCGTAGCCGGGGATCTCGGTGTACGTCACGTCCAACTGTGGCTGCCTGCGGGCGAGTACGTCGTGACACAGCTTCTGCGAGTCGAGCCACAGCCCGTTCTCGCTGCCCGCCAGCAGCAGCACCGGGGTGTCGATACGGCCGGCCGCGTCCAGCGCGTTGCGCGGCAGCGCCCGGTAGCGGTGGTCGGTGTCGTGCCAGCGGACCACGCTGCGGGCCAGCTCGATCCGCCGCAGATGGGGCAGGATCCACAGCGGCGCGGGACCGAACAGGTCGGCCAGCCGGTCGTGGGTGGCCTGCGACAGGTTCCCGTGCACGAAGAGGGACGCGCCCGTGCCCCACGCCGAGTTGTGCAGCATCTGGCAGGTCGGGTCGGGGCAGCTCGCCCGGCGCGAGGCCAGCGCGAACAGCGGGGTGTACTTCGAGCGGAGGCCGACCTTGCGGAAGTCGACGGGAATGTGGTCGATCCGGCCCTTCAGGAGCTCCCCGGCCACCGTCATCCGCAGGGAGGTGCGGCCCGCGAGCTTCGGTGTCAGGAAGACACCCTGGGAGACCACCCCGGCCAGGCCCGGCACCAGGCCCGCGCTCATGCTCAGCGACAGGGCGAGGGAGCCGATGCAGTGGGCGACGACGAACAGCGGACGGTCCCCGATCCGGCCGCGGATGTACGAGACGGCCTCGGGGATGTCGTACAGGGCGACGTCGTCGTAGGTGTAGCGCTGCCCGGTCTCGTTGTACGGCAGCCGGCAACTGCCCCGCCAGTCCAGCAGCCACGGCTCGTAGCCCTCGTCGAGCAGCACGTCGACCAGGTTGCGGGTCTCGGGCTGGAGAAACATGTCGGCGGACGCGGTGTGCCCGTGCAGGAGCAGCACGGCGGGCCGGCCGGTGTCCCCGGTCTCGACGCGGGTCAGGCCCAGCCGGACGCCGTCGGACGCCCGGAAGGGGATCTCCTCGACGGCCGCCGGGCCCAGACGGTGGCGCAGGGGGCGCGGTGCGACGGTGGTGCGGACCCGGCGCAGCGCGGGCCTGGTGCCGGTGGTGGCGGTTCTGAAGATCATCGGTGCTGCTCCCTGGAGGTCGGGGTACGGCGCAGGTCGAGCAGCTCCGCGGCGGCCCTGGCGAACGGGCCGAGCAGCCCGCGGCCCATCTCCCGGCCGAACCAGGCGAGCCAGGTCAGCTTGGCGGCCCGCCCCTCCTGCTCGGTGAGGTGAGGGGCGACCCGGATGCCGTCGATCTGGTCGCGGACGTAGGAGTCGGCGGGCACGACGACCTCGCCCGCCAGCACGGCCGGTCCGCCCTCGCGGCCGATCTCGACACTCAGCGCACGGGTCTGCCGCCACAGGTCGCGGCGGGCCCGCGCGTACTTGTGGCCCTCCAGCCACCACGTTCCGCCGTCGGCGTCGCGCAGCCGCAGCCGGTAGCGCAGGAGCGGGTGGCGCAGCCCGTGGTGGTGCGGGATGCCCTCCTCCGGCCGGACCCAGACGTCACCGCGCTCCACGGTCAGCGGCTCGGGGTGCACGGCCGGGCACCGGACCTCGCCCGTGACGTCCACGCGGCGCTCCCCGACCAGTTGGTGCATTCCGGCGATGGAGAGGGTGAGCTGCATGGAGCAGGGGGTCGCGGCGGCGGTGCCGGCGCCCCGGCCCGCCTCGCCGTCGGGGCCGTGGCGGTCGTCGCCCGCGCCGTCGGCCGGGCGCACCTCGCCCCGGGTGGTCTCGGTGAACCACAGGTAGGGCGGGTCGTCCTTCTGCGGGAGGCGGGCGAGGCCGTCCGCGGCGAGGCGCTCGAACGTCCTCACCTGCGCCCGTGCGTCGTAGCGGGCGGCGCGCGGCAGGTCCAGTGCCTCGACGAGCGCGGCGGTACGGTCGCCGGTCGCGGCCGGGCCCTGGAGAGTCGCCTCGCACAGCCTGAGGGCGGCGGGACTGCGCAACACACGGTTCAGGAAGCCGAGTTCGGGGACGGGGTCGGCTTCGAGGCGGGCCAGGGCGTCGGTGCGCCACTCGTCCCAGTCCTGTACGCGCACATGCATCCCGCCGAGCGCCATGTCGCGTACGACGTCGTCGAGGGTGTTGGGCACGCCGGTGAGGTTGTAGTCGAAGCCCCAGGCGTCCGGCTCGCAGACGACGGCGACCGCGACCCGGCTGACCCAGTCCACCGGCGCCGCGTTCAGGCAGCGGAAGGCGGGGACCGTGCGGAAGCGGCCGAAGGCCGAGATCAGACCGCTGCTGAGGTCCTGCGGGTTGTGGGCGCCGGTGCGGGTGTGGCCGCCGATGCCGCCGGGGCGCAGGGCCGAGACCACCAGGCCGTGGTCGCGGGCGCGGCGCAGCGCGACCTCGGCGGCCCACTTGGACTGGTCGTAGCCCGCGACCAGGCGGTCCACGTGGGCGAGCGGGTCGTCCTCGCCCATGGAGGTGATGCCGACCTCGTTGAACACGGCGATGGAGGAGATGTGGTGCAGCGGCTTGGGCCTGCCGGTCGCGGCCAGTTCGGCCAGGGTCAGCGCGCCGAGCACGTTGCTGCCGCGCAGCGACGGGTAGCCGCGCAGGAAGTCCACGGCCGCCGCCACCCCGACGACGGCGTCCAGCTCGTGGGCGAGGGTGTGCCACAGCTCCTCGGACAGGCCCAGCCGCGGACGGCGTATGTCGCCGGGCAGCACGGTGATCCGCCGCCGCACCTCCGCCGACCAGGGCAGCCGGTAGCCGCGCAGCTGTGCCGCGAGCCGCTCGACGGCCGCCTCCTCGTCGGGTGCGCGGACCAGGCAGTGGACGTGCGCGTCGCTGTGCCGCAGCAGGTCCAGCAGCATATGGCTGCCGAGGAAGCCGGTGGCCCCGGTCAGCAGGATCCGGCGCGGCGGCAGCGGCTCGGGCACGTCGGTGAACGGCAGCCGGTCGGCGAGCGCGAGGTCGGCCAGGATCTGGTCCAGATCCTGGCGGCGGGCCCTGGTGTGGGGGACGGCGGGCGAGGAGGCCACAGTCGCCGACGGGACGGAGACCACGGCGGGGGCCGCGGGGGCCTGGGCGTGCGTTGCGGGGGCCGGCCGAGCCGGAGCCGCGGGAGACGTGCCCGAGGCTCCCGGTTCGCCCGAGGCTTCGTGCGGGCGGGTCGCGAGGTTCGCGAGCGCGGCCGCCGTGCCGCCTGCCGCGACCCAGTGCCGGGCCAGGCCCACCGGCCGGGCGTCGGCGAACACCTCGTCGAGGTCCAGCTCGACGCCGAGGTCGCGCTCCAGTTCCGCGACGAACTCCACAGCGTGCACGGAGGTGCCCCCCGCGTCGAAGAAGTCGGCGTCGGGCGCGAGACCCCCCTCGGGCAGATGACGGCCCGCCACGGTGGCGATGACGGCCGCCACGGCAGCCACGTCCACGTCCGGAACCGTCATGTCCGGAAGCGTCACGCCCGGAGCCGGAACCGGCAATCCCGGAGCCGGAACCGCCTCGTCCGGAGCCGACACCGCAGCCGGATTCGGTGTCGAGGCCGGAGTCGGTGTCGAGGCGGCCGGGGCCGGGCTCCGGCCCGGGTCGGCGGGGGCGTCGGCGTCGGATGCCGAGGCCTCGCCGGCCGCCACCTTCGCCAGCAGTTCGGTCACGCCGAGCCCGCCGCCGCCCCGTTCGATCGACTCGGCGACCGACCACGGCCGCCCGGTGTCCCCGGTATCCCCGGTGTCCTCGCTGTTCACGTCACGCATGAGAGCCCTTCACGTCGCGCACGGTCCTTTCCGTCATGCCCGCTCCCCCGCGCTCACCGTCGGCTCCAGGAGCGGAAGGCGCGCAGGTGGTCCGGCGTGGTCACGGCCTCCAGCCGCTCGTCGTCCGGCCGGCCGCCGCCCAGCGCGGCGACCACCCGGCGGGCCGGTGCGTTGCGCTCGGTGCGCTCGGCCGTCAGCCTGACCTTCGTACAGCCCAGGGCGTCGGCGCGGTCGGCCAGCCAGCGCAGCAGGTGCTCCTCGACCCCGCGGCCGAGCGCCCGGCAGCTCAGCATCCAGGCGAGTACGTCGAGCCGGTCCCCCTCGGCCCGGACCGCGATCAGCCCGATCTGGCCGTAGTCGCCGAACCGGTCCCGGGCCGCGGCCGTCCACACCTCGCCGCGCTGCCGCCAGCGGGCCAGGTCGCCGCCGTCCGCCGACCGGGCGCGAAGCGTGAACTGGTTGGTGCGGCGGACCAGTTGCTCCGCGCGCCGCACGTCCCCCCCGGCCAGCTCCCGGATGTCGACCCGGAGTTCCAGCCGGGCCAGGAACTCCTCGAACCCGCCGTCCGCGCGGGCGGCGTCCCGTTCCCGCTCCTGCTCGTAGAAGCGGGCCCGCAGCGTGTCCTCGGCGGTCGCGGCGGCCGGGACCATCGGCCACAACCTGCCCAGGAAGGCGTCCAGTTCGGCCGCCGCCGGACAGGTCACGGCGAGCACCTGGGGCAACTGGGCCCGCATCTTCGCGATTTCGGCGGGGTTGTCGTCGAGGAACAGGAAGCTGTCCACGCCCAGGCCGAGGGTGCGGGCCGCCTGCGCCAGCCGGTCCGGCTTGGGGTCCCAGGCGGCGGAGAGCACGCTGAAGTGCTCCGCCCCGAGCAGGCTGTCCGGGCGGTCCAGGACCGCGCGGACCGTGGCTTCGTCGTTGTTGCTGACCAGGACGAGCAGCGCGCCGGCCGCCCGCCACTGGAGCAGCCTGCGGGCCAGCAGGGCACGCGGCCCGGTCAGGTCCACGGCGTCGGGACCGATCTCGCCGGCCACTCCGCCCCACAGGGTCTCGTCGCCGTCGACGGCGATCACCTTCGGCGCGGGGCGCCGCACCGCTCGTACCACCTCGGCCAGACGCAGGGCCACGGCCGCCTGGAAGGGCGGGGTGAAGGGCAGATGGGCCAGCCGCTCGGTCCGCTCGTCGAACGGTTCGTCGACGGGGTGGTACCGGGTCCACTCGTCGGGGCCGAGCACCGCGACGCCGGGCAGCTCGGCGAGCACGGCGGCCGTCTCGTGCTCCCAGCGGACGAATCGCTCCGCCGCGCCGGCCGTCGGCAGGAAGCCGACGATCAGCGGCTTGCGGGTCCGCTCGGCCAGGGCGCGCAGCGCGGCCGGGTAGGCGGTGCGCAGTTCGGCGAGCAGGGCGTCGTCCACCGGGCCGAAGCGTTCCAGGTCGGCCGCCCGCAACAGCACCACGCCCACCGCGACGGTGGGATCGGCGAAGACACCTGAAGGGTCCTGGAGGCTCGCGAGCACCTGGTGGTACGGGGCTTCCGCGACCGTGAGGTCACCCTCGTCGAGGGCGGCCGCGCACAGCGGCGGCAGATGGCCCAGGGCGAACGTGGCGGCGAGCGCCAGCGACCCGCGCGTCACGGGCTCCCCGCGGACCGGACCCGCGGCGGCGTCACCGGGCACGGCGACAGGAACGGCGGCGGGCACGGCGGCGGGGAGGACGGCGGGCACGGCGGCGGGGACGACGGCGGGCACGGCGGCGGAGGCAACGGCGGGCACGGCGGCGGAAGGGGCGGCATCCGTGCGGACCCTCGTCCCCGGATGCTCCGCCGTCTGCGCCAGCAGCCCGAGGAACTCCTCCCCCAGCCCGGTGGCCGCGTCCGCGTCGAGGAGGTCGAGGTTGTGGTCCAGCCGGACGCGGCCCGCGTCCGGGATCACGGTGACCATCAGGTCGAGGTCCGAGTAGCCCGTCCCGGCCGGCAGCACCTCCAGCCGGCCGAGGCGGCCGGCGGAGCGTACGAAGTTGAAGTACACCTCGACCAGCGGGGCGTCGGGCCGGTACAGGCCCTGCCGGGCGAGGGTGGGCAGCACGTCGGAGAACACGGCGCCCTTGGCCAGGATCCGCTGGAGCCGCCCGTCGGTGCGGCGCAGCACCTCCTCGACCGTGTCGGCCGCACGGGCCTCGGCCGGGAACGGCACGGGGATGCCGTAGAACCCCACCGCGTCGTACGCGTCGGCGTGGATGCGGGTGTCCACGGGCACGGCGAGCACGAAGCGTTCGCGTCGGCGCTTCCTCGCCAGCAGCACGGTCAGGACGCCCAGGCAGAAGGCCGCGGGGGTGACGGCGAGGCCGCTCGCCGCGGCCGTGACGCGTTCCAGCAGGCCGTCCGGGAGGGCGAGGGTGACGCTGCCGGCCCGGTAGGACCGGGTCCGCGGGCGCGGTGCGGGGTGGGCGAGGTCGAGGCGCTCACTGCCGTGGAAGGCCCGCAGCCAGTCCGCGCCGGTCCCCTCGCCGCCCGGCTGCTGGGCCTCGACGAGCAGGTCGATGTCCCGGTTGGTCACGGTGCCGTCGAGCACGGTGCCGCACAGTTCGGCGTCGATCTCGGCGGCGACGAGCAGCAGGGACTGGAGGTCGCTCACCGCATGGTGGGCGCCGAACAGCAGGGTCTGGCCCGCCGCGCCGCCGTCGAGCAGCTCGAACCGCCACAGCGGGGTGCCCGTCAGGTCGAACGGCGGCTCCAGCAGGGCGCGCAGCCGGCCGGCGGCGTCGTGGGCGCCGTCGCTCGCGGTCCACCGCAGCAGCGGCCGGTCCGGCGTGCGGTCCACGCGCAGCGCGCGTCCGCCCTCGGCGGCGGTGACGACCGCCGTGCGCAGGGCCGCGTGCCGGGCGACGAGACGGGTGAGGATGCCGTCGAGGGCCTGTTCGGTGGTCGGTGTGGTGAGCCGGACGGCGAGTCCGACGGCATGGGCCGCGTCGGGCATCCCGGGCCGGGCGCTGCGCAGCAGGCGTACGACGTCCCGGGTCGCGGGCCGCAGCTCGCTCTCGGGCACCTCGGCGGGCCGGTCCGGCGTGGACGGCCCGGGGAGGTCGGCGGGGTCGGGCAGGCCGTCGGCGAGGGCGCGGGCGACGCCGCGGATGTCGGGCGCGGCGAACAGGTCGGCGGCGGGCAGCTCGACGCCCAGTTCACGGGTGAAGGCGTTGCGCAGCCGGACCAGCATGAGGGAGTCCAGGCCGAGTTCCTTCAGCGCGCTCCCGGCGGCCGCGTCCACCAGGCCGCCGGACACCTCGGCCACCCGGGCGCGAACGTAGGTCTCCACCCAGGCGACGCGGTCGTCGTCGCTCGTCGCCGCGAACACCTTCTTCACCAGGTCGTCCGTGGCGGCGGTGCCGGTCGGTACGGTGATCAGCTCGGCCAGGGCCGGGCGGGTGCGCACCGCGTCCGGGTCGAGGGCCAACAGCTCCCGGTCGAGGGCGACGGGGGCGAGCTGGCGCCGGGACGTGCCCAGGAGGCGTTCGAACAGCTCGCCGCCGTCCTGCGGCGAGAACGCGACGAGACCGGAGCGGCCCGTCTCGGCGGCCCGGGTGCGGGACCCGGCGACCATGCCGACCCCGGACCAGGCTCCCCAGTCGAGGCTCAGCGCCCGCCGGCCGGTGCGGGACAGGTGGTGGGCCCAGGCGTCGAGGAAGGCGTTCGCCGCCGCGTACGGGCTCTGCCCGGCGGAGCCGAGGAGACCGGCCACCGAGGCGAACAGGACCAAGTCGCCCGCCTCGGGGACCAGTTCGGTGAGCAGGGCGGTGCCCAGCACCTTGGGGGCGAGGACGGCGCTGACGCGTGCGTCGGTCAGCCCCTCCAGGGTGGCGTCGTCGAGGACACCGGCCGCGTGCACGATCCCGGCGACGGGTCCGCAGTCACGTCGTACGACGTCCAGGGCGGCGGTCAGAGCCGCGCGGTCGGCGACGTCGGCGCGGGCGAGGTGCACGGTGACGCCTCGCCGCTCGATGCCCTCGATCCAGCGGGCGGTGTCCGCGTCGGGCGTGCCCCGGCTCAGCAGGGCCAGCCGGCGTGCGCCCAGGCCGACGAGTCGCTCGGCGACGACCCGGCCGAGGCCGCCGAGGCCGCCGGTGACGAGGTACACGCCGTCCGGGTCGATCCCGTCGCCGCCCTGGCCGTCGGGGCGGGTGCGGGCCAGGCGCGGCACGAACCGGCCCGCGTCGCGCAGGGCGACGAGGCGTTCGTCGTCGGCGTGCCACAGCTGGGCCCACAGGGCATCGGCGCCGCCGTCGGCGGGCAGGTCGACGAGGGTGGTCGCCAGCTCCGGGTGCTCCTGCGCCACGCTGAGGCCGAATCCCCAGGCCAGTGACTGCTGGGGGTGCGTCACCTCCGTGCTGTCATGGACCGGTTGGGTGCCGCGGACCACGATGAACAGACGGGGCGCGCGGCCGCCGCCCGGGCGGCCGGCGAGGGCGTGCACCAGGCGCAGGGTGGTCAGACAGCACAGGCGCGCCGCCTCCTCGGCCGTACGCTCGTCGACGATCGCGGGGGCGTCGAGGGCGGACAGCTGTACCACCCGCTCGGGCGGCGCGTCCGCGAACTCCTCGTCGAGGAGCCGGGCCAGGTGCCCGGGGTCGGCCGGGTCGAGCACATAACGGCCGGGCCCGTCCGCCCGGTACGCCGGTCCGCTGCGGGCGATCACGTGCGGCACCGAGGTGCCGAGCCGCCGGACCAGGTCGTCCGCCGTACCCGTGCCGTCGGCGAGGACCAGCCATCTGCCGGTGGTGGGCGGCTCCTGGGCGGCCGGGCGCGATCGCCAGCGGGTCTCGAACAGCGCGCCGTCCAGCGGGGAGAGCGCGGTCAGCCGGAAGTCCCTGGTCTCCACGAGGAGTTGCCCGTCGGCGTCCCACAGGTTCAGGTCGAGGACGGCCGTGTCGCCTGCGTGGGCGCGCAGTTCGCTGGTCACCCAGACGGGCGCGGTGCGCAGTCCGGTGTGGCGCAGGCGTCCGAGACCGGCGGGCACGAAGGCCCGGCCCTGCGGAGCCTCGCCGGGCAGGGCGGCCGTGTGGAAGGCGGCGTCGAGGACGGCGGGGTGCAGCAGGTGCCCGGCGGCCGGGCGGGCGGTGAGCCGGCCGAGACCGGCGGTGGCGGTGCGGTGCCCGGTCTCCAGGCCGCGGAAGGCCGGGCCGTAGTCGATGCCGAGGGTGGCGAGGCGGGCGTAGAGGGCCGCCGTGTCGACCTGCTCCGTGCAGCGTTCGCGCAGCTCGGCGAGGGGTGTCCCCACGGTGGCCGCCGTGGCCGGTGGGGCGTCGTCGGCGCTCCCGCCGGCGACGTGCCGCTGGCCCCCCGCCCCCCGCGCACCCGCGGGCGCGGGGCGGGCGGGGTACACCCCAAACCCGGTATCGGCGGGCCGCACCCCCAGTTGCAG